>JAZLIT010000166.1:0-1198 GCA_045617525.1 Solibacillus sp.
AAAACATCATTTGAACAATGGTTTTCACCGATTTCTTCCACAAAACGAAGGCCTGCGTGCTGTCAGTAATACATTATTTTCAGACGACCTTCAAAAAGCAACAGATTTAGAATCAATTAGCTTTTCACAGTTAGGGCGTCGATTAAATCAAGTGCCGACAGACGTGTTCCAGCAGGTGTTTCTCGATTTAAAGCGACGACACCACTGAAAATCATTGATTCGAGTACGTTGCCATTGAACTTAAACAACCATAAATGGGCTGAATTCAGGAAAACGAAATCAGGTGTTAAACTTCATTTACTTAGAAAAGGGCTGTTCGTATCCAGACAAAGCCGTTCTGACAAACGCTATCGAACATGATCGTGGCCAACTAGAGGTACTCGTAGATGATAAAGATTGCATTTACGTTTCGACCGTGGCTATCTTGATTACAAGTGATTTGACGGCATGACTGACGACGGTTATTTCTTTGTGTCTCGCTTGCGAAAAAACGCCGTTATCCGTGTACTCGAGCCATTTGAGCTACCTCAAGAATCTATTGTGTTATCCGATGAAATGATCCTTATTGGCACGACAAAAAATCGTGTTGAAAATGTCTTTCGTCTCATTAAAGTATTAGATACGAAAGGGAAAGAACTACATTTGATCACAAATCGATTTGATTTGAGCGCTGACGAAATCTCCGAATTGTACAAATCACGCTGGGCGATTGAGTTGTTTTTCAAATGGTTGAAGCAGCACTTGAACATCAAAAAGTTCTACGGGCAAAGAAAGCGAACAAGCCGTACATAATCAAGTGTATATTGCGATAATCGTCTATTGTTTGCATGCTGCTAGCACAACTGAACACGAATAGTTCAAAGACATACTTGAAAATTAGCCGCTTATTAAAAGCAGCACCTTGGAAATCCGCACACATTTGGATTCGAACAATCGCTGGTAAAGCTGTACCATAAAGGTTTTCACGTCTGTCTCCCACGTCAAAGGTTATAGTAAAAAAATGGATGTTCACTACCTCTGCTAGGTGTCTTCGTTTTTCTTCTTAAACGGAAAAATAAAAAATCGGATAATTCAGTTAAAATTTATGCGACGGTAGTGACATAATTTAAAAAATAACCCATAACAACAATAGCAAACCATAAACTAAACCGACTGACCATCTAATTGTTGATGCATAAAAATATCTTTTATTTTTTTC
>JAZLIT010000167.1:0-5968 GCA_045617525.1 Solibacillus sp.
TGGTGCGCCCGGCATGCGTATGAACTATAGGGTGCAAGTCCCGAACCTCGAAGACAGAAGTAGAGGTTAGCCAAGAGCAAGGGTGTCCGTGGTGACGCGGAATCTGAAGGAAGCTGGAGGCAAAACACCGGTCCGAGGAACACGAATCTCATAGAAGGCTAGATATGATTGAGTGAGTTTGCCAGACAAAACAAAGCTCCTTCTGTCGAAGATCATATCAAGTAAATGAGGCGGATAGATGGTGTGAAAGTGCATGCGCTTACCCGGGGAGGTCTGATGGATATATGAAGTACTATTCATAACCTACTTGGTGACGAGTAGCTGAACCATCAGAAGTCAGCAGATGTCATAGTACGCTTGGGTCTAGAAGCAAGCGGAAGGACTGAACAATTAAGAGAGAATAGCCCTTGGCATTCTAGTTTAGACGATGAAACATGGAAAACAGAGAAACCTCACGCTTAGAAAGTAATGGTGAATCCCATGAGGGTATTTGCGGAGGGTGTAGTTTAACTAGGCATAAGAAGATAAGTTATTCACGGAAAGGAACGAAATGGTAATGTTGAATCAAATTCTGGAACGACAAAACATGATACGAGCTCTCAAGCGAGTTGAAACGAATAAGGGAAAACATGGAGTAGACATGATGCCCGTACAAACTTTACGTCAGCACATCCTCGAAAATTGGGAAACCATTAAATCGCAGATTTTGAATGGAACTTATGAACCGAAACCTGTACGTCGAGTCGAAATCCCGAAACCAGACGGTGGTGTGCGTTTACTAGGTATTCCAACCGTGACAGACCGTTTGATTCAACAAGCCATCTCGCAGATTTTATCGAAAGAATATGATAAATCGTTTTCTAATAACAGCTATGGATTCCGACCAAATCGGGGTTGTCACGATGCAGTTAGGAAAGCGAAGGTTTATATAAAAGAGGGCTACCGTTGGGTAGTAGATATTGATTTAGAAAAGTTCTTCGATAAAGTGAACCACGACCGTCTAATGGCGACATTAGCGAAAAGAATCAAAGACAAGATGCTCTTGAAGCTTATTCGCAAATATCTCCAATCAGGAGTGATGATAAACGGCGTAGTAGTAGATACAGACGAAGGGACACCGCAAGGCGGACCTTTGAGCCCCCTGCTTTCAAATATCGTGTTAGATGAGCTCGATAAAGAATTAGAAAATCGTGGTCACAAGTTCGTTCGCTACGCAGACGACTGTAATATTTATGTGAAAAGTCAACGCGCAGGAGAACGTACAATGAAAAGCGTACAGAGGTTTATTGAAAAGAAGCTGCGTCTGAAAGTAAATGAACTAAAATCAGCGGTAGACCGTCCTTGGAAACGAAAGTTTCTTAGTTTTAGTTTTACTTCTCATAAAGAGTCAAAGATTCGAATTGCCAAAGTTGCTTTAGAACGAATGAAGAAGAAAGTAAGAGAAATCACCTCTAGAAAGAAACCATTTTCTATAGAGTACCGTATTGAGCAGTTGAACCAATATCTAGTGGGATGGCTTGGCTATTTCGCATTAATCGATACGCCTAGTATCCTCAAACAATTAGATAGTTGGATTAAACGAAGATTACGCATGTGCTTATGGAAGAATTGGAAGAACCCCCAAACAAGAGTCAGAAATCTCGCTCGCTTTAAGATTCCTTACGGGAAAGCTTATGAGTGGGGAAATAGCCGTAAAGGCTACTGGCGCATTTCAAAGAGCCCCATATTAAATAGAACCCTCAATAACTCCTATTGGAGTTATCGAGGGCTCAAAAGTCTGCAAACTCGTTATGAAACTTTGCGTTATTCATCTTAATTGAACCGCCGTATACGGATCCGTATGTACGGTGGTGTGAGAGGTCGGGAGTTAATCACTCCCTCCTACTCGATTGAATTTTAAATCAACCTGTATCTTTAACATAGCCATCACATAAAAATGACTATGTATGCAGTCGCTTAATTTTGCTTCTGTTAAACTTCACTGTCAGTGATACCATCCTCACCATCACTAATCCAAGATACATTACCACGATGCGTAATAAACCTCCTATCCAATGTAAAGTGGTTAAAGCGTGTTAGGAGACAATGCCAAACGTACGGTTAATATCGAATCTTTATAAGAATTGTAGGAATTAACGGTCGTTATATTTCGATTCCCGAATCAATTTAAGGGGTTATGAAGTGCTTAAAGGTGATGATCCCAGGATTGTTGTGTTACGTAGTACAAATGTATCGTAGTAATCCGAAGTCGAAGCCGAAGTAGTAAATTATCAATTTTATGAGTAGTCATGCGTTTATAAAGGTATACCTTTACGTGAAAACTTGTGGTAAATGGAAACTTATATATATCAAGGTCTTGTGAAATAATTATTTTCCTTAAAGGTTAATAAAATAATTAACAAACGTTTATAAAATATTGTATAGCTTTATAAACTGAAGCATACAATAATTATAACAATTTAACCTGAAAGGATTGATTTGAATGAAAATTGGATATATCCGTGTTTCAACTACAGATCAGAATATTGAGCGTCAATTAATCAAGATGCAGCAATTAGGAATTGAAGAGCGATTTACTTTTATTGACAAGGCTAGTGGTAAGGACTTCAATAGACCTCAATACCAAGCGATGAAGAATGTGGTTCGTGTAGGTGATGTAGTTTATATTGATGCATTGGATCGCCTGGGAAGGAATTATGAGGCAATTATCAGAGAGTGGAAGCATATAACTCGTGAAATTAATGCAGATATTATTGTGTTAGAAAATGAAATTCTATTTGATAGTAGAAAATTTAAGGAAATGGGTGATATGGGGAAGCTAATGGAGGATCAATTTCTTTCATTACTTTCGTATGTAGCAGACCAGGAAAGACAGAAGCTGTTGAAACGACAAGCAGAGGGGATTGCCGAAGCAAAAAAACAGGGGAAGCATCTTGGTAGACCTCAGCTAAATATCAGCACAATAAGTAAGCAACAACGTGAAACGCTTGACCAGAAATATCAGTCATACAAAAATAGAACAATAAGCGGTGTACAATTTGCTAAAATGTTGGATTTAAAAAAGAATAGCTTTTATAAGATTATCAAGGAATATGAAGCGACATTTTAAATATTTTAAGCTTACGCTTTTATCGCCGCTACAACTGTAGTCGTTTTTTTGTAGCCTAAACTAAATTGTTTCCCATTATATATAAGAAGATACTATATATGAACAGCGCAGGGGGCGTGGTTTTAGATGTTTAGTCAGTTGTTTAAGCAGCCTAGAACCTACCTACTAGACTCACACACATTTAATTTGAACAGCGAAGATACTTTATATAGCGTAAAAATTATAGCCGGTTGGCTATATTTAACGCACTTCTGGCTCATTCGAGACGTAATATTCACCATTGAAGAAAGCGATTTATGGGGTAGTGGATTTTATGAAGAAGGTAGCTAAATAAAAAGTAACAATATAAGAATTTATGAGAATTATATGAACAATTTCAATAGTTTTATATGAAAAGTATAAAAACCCTATAAAAAATACAGTTTTTAGTATAAATTGTATTTAGGAGGTGTTGTTTTGAAACAACCAAAAATTATATCCTTTATTAATATGAAGGGTGGCGTGGGGAAAACAACTACAACTATAAATTTAGCTGACACTTTGGTTAGAGGTTTCAACAAAAATGTCCTTGTAATTGATATGGACCCACAATTTAATGCATCACAAGCTTTATTTACAAAATATAAAACAATAACTTACTATGATTCATTAAGAAAGGAAGGAAAGACAATAGCTTCAATTGTTATGGATTATAATGGTGCAGGTATTAGTTCTAAGGGTAAAACTTTAGAACATACGGAATTAGTAGTAGAATTGTTTAGTGATCAATCAAATCTATATACTATTCCTGGCGATTTAGAATTAATTAGTTACGAATCAAGTAGACGTGGGGCTGAAAGGGTTTTAAGTAAATATATAAATGAACAAATAATACCTAATTATGAACTTGATTATATATTTATCGATACACCAGCTACATATTCAATTTACACTCAAGCCTCATTATTGGCTTCAAAATATTATATTGTTCCTATTTCTCCAGATATTTTCTCCTCACTAGGGTATTCATTATTACATAGAGTAATGGGAAAAGATTTCGCTTTAGAAGGACATGATTTAGAAAATTTAGGCATAGTATTTACTTTAGTTAAAAATGAAAAAGTAGGTAGAGAAAATATTATGGATAGTTTTGATAGTGATGATACTTTCAAAACTAGAATTACTGAGTATGAAAGAATTCGTACTGGGAAATTATCGACGTTAATGTATGATATGGAAACTACACGTTGTCAAATTGAGGCATTAGCGCAAGAAGTTATTGATAAAACAGATTAGAGGGGAGGTAATAAAATGAGATATTTAAATGAATATCTAAAGTTAGAAGTTTCTGTGGAAAATAAAGGTGATTTGTTATTTTTAAGTATCCCACTCTTAAGTGAAATCATAATTAAAAAAGAAGTTTACAAGAAAAATTGTGAATTGAAAGATTTTACTAGTCAAATTTTTATGAAGGAATATGGTTCATATTTATACGATGCACGTCCATTGTTATATTCAAGATTAGTTAAAGATTTAATTGCTCTTAATGAAATAGACGAGAATCAATTCTTTAATATACAACGAAAAATAAAGGGATTTCTTTCAGAAAATATTTTAAATGAGTCAAATAAGGGTAATAGAAAAGAAATTAATAAAAAAGAAGCTAATAAAAAAGAAGCTACACCTATACTACCTAAAACCAATAAAAGTAACAAGAAAGTTATAGATGATTGGAGGTCTGTAATTGAGTCTTGATTTGATTCTTGGTGATAGAACCGAGGTTTGGGAGAAGGATTTCGTTAAGTACTTGAAATTGATAAGTGAGAGAAAGTTCTATACGGAGACTAGTAATGTTGAAAAAATGAAAAGAGTTTATAAAAAGATTTTTATTTATACCACAGTCTCAAATAAAATTGAATTATTGCATACTAGAAATAACCTAAAATTCTTTTATAATGAATGTAGAAATAACTTGATTATTAGTTTTGATTTAATTAACTTTAATTATATTACTTCATCTAAACAAATAATCAGGTCTGCTATTGAGTCGTTCTTTAGGTTAACATTAGCATTAGAACATGTTATTTATTATAACAAAAGAGTGAAGGCTAAGATCTATGATGTTGATGAGGTATTAAGAGATTTGAAAAGTTTACAAGATTCTCATAAGGTAGGAAAATTAACATCATATACAGTTAACTATTTTGATACTAAGAGTGTAGGTATTATATATAATAATCTAAATGAAATATATTCTAACTTATCTTCAAGTGTCCATGTTAATAAGACCGAACATTTTACACCACATAAATATCTATCAGATTATAACCAGTACGAGCAAGAAGCATTTGATAAATGTCTATTAATATTAGAGGAAGTAACGGAACTAATTGTTCAAGCTTTATATTATTTTTCATTTGATATAGGAGATAGAGGTTTTTATTTTGAAAAAAGAGATCTGACATCTTTTGAAGTTAGTTTAATTAATGGAAATTATTTAGAAAATATTGACAGTAGTTTTAGTGGAGGTTAAATTCACAACATATAATTATCTAATTACATATACCTCGACGCTTACTTTATAGAAAATTAAAGGTAAGCCCGAAATATAAAAAAAGGCGTACCTTTACAGTACGCACGATGAATAGCCATCTATCCTAATTTTTTTTCGGATAGATGGCTATTTTGCACACGATTCTTGGATATTTTTTGACCAAGGCATGTAATCTTGTAAAATTACTGGTTGCTTATGTATCGCTAGATTTGGTAGATCCGTCATCAGCTTCACCAAGTATTGATAAAAATCAATGCCGTTCGCTTTCGCCGTTTCCGCTAAACTTAAGCATATTGCATTGGCTTTAGCTCCTGCTTCACTTACAG
>JAZLIT010000168.1:0-2043 GCA_045617525.1 Solibacillus sp.
CTCCCTTATGTCAACGGTGATTTCTATATCGTCATTTTGTTTAAAATCATAGTGAGCTTTTCTTCCGGCATTTGGAGACGAAAGCCATGTGCCACCATCGGGTGTATAACAACAATGATTTAGTCTTAAACTTCCGCTAAACACCTTGATTCGTAATGTATTTAATCCTTCTTTGGCAGATAAATAGATACATCTCTGACCTTTAAGTGTTACTATTTCACCGAAATTAATTTTCTTCATTATTACTAAAATCTCCAGTCAATAATCTTTTATATGTTAAATCCATACCCAATGAACCCAAAGGAGCTGTCAAAACAATGGAAAGTACGGCAACGGATAAGACGATATTTCCACAAGATAGACCTAAAGACAGGGGAACGGATCCAATTGCTGCCTGTACAGTTGCTTTTGGAATATATGCAATTATACAGTATATCTTTTCTTTTATATTCAGTGGTGTTCCCACTAAACAAAGCATTACTCCGATTGAACGAAAAATAAGTGCTAAAAAAAGGCTCTTCAGGGGTAATGGTGGATTAAAAACCTCCACAACCCCAGTGTTTATATAGATTAAGCGGCATTTAACTTTCGATTAGGAAGTGGAATGCGAATATCGGAGCAAACAAGGTACACCATATCGAGCATATTTTGTATGTTTCTGAACCCATAAGCTTTGCGGATAATCAGCTTAATCTTGTTATTGGTTGCTTCAATCCTGGCGTTACTCATACGGTAGCGGATTGTATTTAAGATATGCGTCTTATGACGCTTAATCTTCTGGTACAGTTCCTTGAATGCGGGTATCCTGCTGTGACTTGCTTTCCACATCCAGTTTTTGAGTTCAGCCTCAGCTTCATCTACATCTGTAAGCTTTAGCAACAACCGGAGCTGTTCTTTTAATTGATAGGCTCGGAATAACTTAGGATTCTGCGTAGCGATGACATTTACTCGTAACTGTTGCTTTTCGGTCAGATGCTCAGGAGCCTTTCCTAGGGCATATGCCGAACCTTTTATTTCATCAGCTTTAGCCTTGGCAGCTTTTACGATAGCAAGTTCTGGGTCATCTTTTTTGGGGCGGCCTTTGCCTCGGGGGTTATCCTTTTTGACCTGCCTATATTCGCTGTAAGCGTCATGCCAGATATCTTTCCTGACTTCATCAAGGGCATCCATTGCCCACTCGACAACGTGGAAAGAATCAACGCAACGAGCACAGTCAGGTGTGTACTCATTTACGCATTCAGTAATCCATTTGGCGCCATCACCGGTAACAACTTTGATGGTTGATAGCTGCTCTGGAGTAAGCTGTTTGTAGAACTTTTCAAGGACTGATTTGCCATGTCCTTCCGATGCCCACACAACCGTGTTGGTATCATGATTAACAATGACTGTAATGTACTTGTGACCTTTTTTATAACTGGTTTCATCGATACCGATGTTGACCAAACCATCAAGTCTTCTTGAACGCTCCGGCTCAAGATCATGAAGGGCACGATTTACACAACGGCCGACCGTTTCCCAGTCCACTCTCATAAAATATGAGGTGGTACTTCTTGGAAGGTAAGATGCAAACCATGCAGTGGTTAAATCAAAATCTTTGGTAAATCTACTGCTGGGATATGCCCATGGAACCTCGGCAACATATACGCCGTGTTCAGGGCAAATAATGCGGTGTGTCTGGTATTCAACTTCAACCATAACACCGCCCCAGTCAAGACCTCTCCAAACAGTAGGTCTGCTGGTATGCCGGTCATAAACAGGGCATGATTTATGGCAAAAAGGACAGTCATTCTCGTGCCATTTATTAGGCCTTGCTTTGATGCGGATATGCTTAACACCATCCTCATCGGAGTAAAGATTACAATTTTCTATAACTGTGTTCTTGACATTGAGAACACTCTTGCATAATGTATTAACTGAAACCATTTGAGTTATCCCTTTTTGTGTTTTCTTGGTCGTTAATACATTAAAGGAAACCAAGTGGTTTTTTCAATATGTAATTGTAAATTTATGGTGCTAGGCTTCCACCATTATGCCAGAAGCCTC
>JAZLIT010000169.1:0-9311 GCA_045617525.1 Solibacillus sp.
AGAATTTACTAGCATACAATAATCTACGGACTAAAAAGTTCGGATTATGGCAGTAACAAAGGATGAGGAGGAAAATTTGTGGATGCATTAAAAGTTTCATCACGCTCGAACCCAAACTCAGTTGCTGGAGCACTCGTGGCGGTAATACGTGAACAAGGTTATGCTGAAATGCAAGCAGTAGGTGCAGGTGCACTCAATCAAGCGGTAAAGGCAGTAGCCATTGCTAGAGGTTTCGTGGCTCCTAGTGGTACGGATTTAATTTGTGCCCCCGCTTTTGCAGACATTGTCATTGCAGGTGAAGATCGAACTGCCTTAAAGTTATTAGTGGAAAAAAGAACACGCTAAATAAGTAAATGAACAAGCCTCGCACTTTATGTGCGGGGCTTTTTGTATGGGGAAATGGATCGTGCTAATGAAGTGAATTCATTTTGTGAAGTTGCAACATACTAGTATAAATGCCGTCAAATACTTTACAACCTGCTTTCTTGTCATATATTTCTCGTAATTCGTTCCGCCTTAGGTCTGATTTTTGAAAAGACATGACATTTGCAATAGTACGCTTGAGGTGTTCGTGTTAAACTAATGAAGGAAATTTATATATAATTTGTATTAAGGAGTGTTGAATTTGTTACATCAGCTTTCATGGAAAGTCGGTGGGCAGCAGGGTGAAGGAATCGAGTCGACAGGTGAAATCTTCGCAACAGCTATGAACCGCTTAGGCTATCACTTATACGGCTATCGCCATTTCTCTTCACGCATTAAAGGTGGCCACACGAATAATAAAATTACAGTACGTCCGACAGAAGTACGCTCAATTGCGGACGATTTAGATATTTTAGTTGCATTTGACCAAGAAACAATTGATGTAAACTATCTGGAATTAACACCAACAAGCATCATTTTAGCGGATGCAAAATTTAATCCAGTAGCGCCTGAGGATTGTGTGGCACCACTTTATGCGGTAAATTTTACAGGAATCGCATCTGAGTTAGGTACTTCATTAATGAAAAACATGGTGGCTATTGGCGCTACATCAGCATTACTTAACTTAAATGAAGAAGTTTTCCAAAATGTTGTAACAGAAATTTTCGGTCGTAAAGGCGAAGAGATTATTGCGAAAAACATGGAAGCAATTAAATTAGGTCGCGCGGCAATCACTGAGCAAATCGGTGAGCGCGTAGGGAATTGGGAGCTAGCACCTGCAGACGGCAAACGTCGTATGTTCATGATTGGCAATGACGCAGTAGCATTTGGTGCATTAGCAGCAGGCGCGCGCTTCATGGCAGCTTATCCAATTACACCAGCTTCAGAAATCATGGAGTTCATGATTAAAAAGCTACCATTAGTTGGTGGAGCGGTAATCCAAACAGAAGACGAAATCGCAGCTGCAACAATGGCAATCGGTGCAAACTACGGTGGGGTGCGTTCATTCACAGCTTCAGCAGGTCCTGGTCTTTCATTAATGATGGAGGCAATCGGTTTATCTGGTATGACAGAGCAACCACTTGTTATTTTCGATACGCAGCGTGGGGGACCGTCAACAGGCTTACCGACGAAGCAAGAGCAATCGGATTTAATGGCCATGGTATACGGTACACATGGTGAAATTCCAAAAGTAATTATCGCACCTTCTACAATGGAAGAGGCGTTCTATGATACAATTCAAGCGTTTAATATCGCGGAAGAGCTACAAATTCCTGTAATCGTGTTAACGGACTTACAACTAGCACTTGGGAAACAATCAGTTGATCCGTTTGATTATTCAAAAGTGGAAATTCGTCGCGGTAAAATTGTAACACCTGAAGAGACGGATTCGAAAGATTACTTCAAACGTTTTGAAGTAACAGAAGACGGTATTTCTCCTCGTGTCCTACCTGGTATGAAGGGTGGTATTCACCACGTTACAGGCGTAGAGCATAATGAGCAAGGGAAGCCATCTGAGGCGACAGGTAACCGTCGTGACCAAATGGATAAACGTTTCCGCAAACTAGAAAGCATTCGATTTGATAAGCCGGTCCATGTAAATGCACCACATGATGATGCAGATGTATTATTAGTAGGCTTTAACTCAACGCGCGGTGCACTTGAAGAAGTTCAAGAGGCATTAAATGCAGAAGGTATTAAGACGAATCACGCACACGTTCGCCTAGTATTCCCATTCCCTGCAGAGGAAATGACTTTACAAGTGGACAAGGCAAAAAAAATAATTGTTGTTGAAAATAATGCAACAGGTCAATTAGCAAACATAATGAAAATGGCAATTGGCGGACATGCAAAAATGGCTAATGTACTAAAATATGATGGTACGCCATTCTTACCACGTGAATTGACTAACCTTGTAAAGGAGAAGATCTAAATGGCTACATTTAAAGACTTTCGTAATGATGTAAAACCAAACTGGTGCCCAGGCTGTGGAGATTTTTCTGTACAAGCGGCGATTCAACGTGCAGCGGCAAACGTAGGCTACGAGCCAAATGAGTTAGCTGTTATTTCAGGGATTGGCTGTTCAGGTCGTGTATCAGGCTATATTAATTCATACGGTTTCCACGGCATTCATGGCCGTGCATTACCAATCGCACAGGGGCTGAAAATGGCTAACCGCGATTTAAAAGTTGTTGCTTCAGGTGGTGACGGAGATGGTTTCGCAATTGGAATGGGTCACACTATCCATGCAATTCGTCGTAACATCGACATCACATACGTTGTAATGGACAATCAAATTTACGGTCTCACTAAAGGTCAAACTTCTCCACGTTCTGCAGCAGGTTTCATCACGAAATCCACACCAGGTGGAGCAATTGAGCCTTCATTAAAACCATTAGAGATTGCGTTAACAGCTGGGGCGACATTTGTGGCACAAGGCTTCTCAACAGATATTAAAGAGTTAACTGCAATGATCGAGGCAGGCTTAAATCATAAAGGCTTCTCATTCATTAACGTATTTTCACCATGTGTAACATACAACAAGATAAACACGTACGATTGGTTTAAAGAAAACCTAACGAAATTAGCGGATATCGAAGGTTATGATAATTCAGATCGTGCCATGGCAATGAAGGTTGCGATGGAGCATGAAGGCCTTTTAACAGGGATTATCTACCAAGATACAGAAACGACTTCTTATCAAGAAAAGGTTATTGGCTATAGCGATATTCCTTTAACAGATATGGATATTTCATTATCAGAAGATCAATTCGACGTGATTGTGAAAGAATTTATGTAAGAAAGTAAAACCAGGGCGACAGCGCTCTGGTTTTTGTGTTCAAAAAGACGATTATATTTCCATGCATTTACAACTCAAAAGCGTTACAATAAGTGAGAGAGGTGATTAGGGATGTCAAAAATTATAGATTTCGAATTATTAAAACAACAGCGTTATATTGAAAAAGAATGCTCATTAAAAAAGCGAGATAATATTGACGTACTTGTTTTAAATCAGGTGCTAACGATAAAAGAGCATGCTGCACTACTAAATATTTTGAAAATTTTCCAAGATAAACAAGTGGAGCCAAGTGAAATTTTCCGAGATGTATTTGAAATGAATCGTAAACAATTTGAACAAGTTCACCGTTTAGACTGGTGGGTGGTGACAAAACATTGCTTCATCTTTTTAAAAATCTTGAAGGATAATAACATAGAAGAATACGAACAATTTTTCAAATACTAAAGGGTGCCCGTGATTAGTAAATCGACGGACACCCTTTAAATTTGCTAAAAAATCACGTAATTAGTGACCTTTAATTTCGATTATTTTATTGCCATCTGCAGATACACGACCAAGAATGTTCGCGTTTGAGCTTTTGCTTTCTGCACCTTTAAATGTTAATTTTGCAGTCAACCTAAGGACATCTTTGTCAGTTTGAGAAACCGAAATAACGGTTGTACTTGTTGTGATTTCTTCACCATTTAAATAGCTTAATGCTTTTTCTTTTAATTCTGCTTTATTTTCAATATCAAAGTGTTCGTCGATGTAGGTATCTAATGCACCATCTTCTAGTAGTTCTTTATTTGTGAAAAGGTCCATATATACAGCAACAAATTCTTTAGCGATTGCTGTTTTATTTTCAATTTTGTCGCCCTCTTCAATTTGCTTTGTGCCAACAGTTTGAGCAAATTTTGATGGACCGTCGCTTTGTGCAGGTTCATTTCCTGAATCATCACCACATGCGGCTAAAACTACACTGCTCAATAAAAGTACTGTTAATAGTTTTTTCATCAAATCACCTCAACGTATATTTTATTATAATAATAATAGTTTTTGGAATAGTTTGTCAATTGAGTTTTTTGATATTTGTATTTTTATTTTATGCAATTAGTTTATAACTGACACAAATCTCCCACTTTTCCCTTCATTTTAATAACAATTTAACGGTTTGCTTGATGAATGATTCGACTATTCGGTATAATAGTAGAATGGACAAGTCCGTTTGAAGGGAGTATTTAAATTTAAATGAATGAAGAACAACGCTTAGCGAGCCAACAAGTAAATCAGCAAAAAAAAGAAGAGAAAGATTATAGTAAATATTTTGAGAAAGTATTTACAGCACCTTCTTTAAAAGACGCAAAAAAGCGCGGTAAAGAGGAAGTAGTCTACCATAAGGATTTTTCGATTGAAGAACAATTTGTAGGGATGGGCACAGGACGCAAATTTTACATAAGAACCTATGGCTGCCAAATGAATGAGCATGACACCGAAGTTATGGCGGGTATTTTCATGGCGCTTGGCTTTGATGCTACTGAGCAAATTGAAGAGGCAGATGTTGTGCTTTTGAATACATGTGCCATCCGTGAAGGTGCGGAAAATAAAGTATTTGGCGAGTTAGGTTTCCTGCTTAAATATAAACGTAAAAACCCTGAGATGTTAATTGGTGTTTGTGGCTGTATGTCACAAGAAGAGTCAGTTGTAAATAAAATTTTGAAACAGTATCAACATGTTGACATGGTGTTCGGAACGCATAATATTCACCGCCTGCCACATATTTTAAAAGAAGCGTATATGTCGAAGGAAATGGTTGTAGAGGTATGGTCTAAAGAGGGCGATATTATTGAAAACCTTCCGAAAAAACGTCTACGTTCAATCAAAGCTTGGGTAAATATTATGTACGGCTGTGATAAGTTCTGTACGTACTGTATCGTTCCCTATACTCGTGGTAAGGAGCGTTCACGTCGTCCAGAGGAAATCATCTTAGAAGTACGCGAGTTGGCAGCACAGGGCTATCAAGAAATTATGCTGCTTGGCCAAAATGTAAATGCATATGGGAAAGATTTTGAGGACACGAACTATCGCTTGGGCGATTTAATGGACGAGCTCCGTAAAATCGATATTCCACGTATACGTTTCACAACAAGCCACCCGCGCGATTTCGATGATTATTTAATTGAGGTACTTGCAAAAGGTGGGAACCTTGTCGAACATATTCATCTCCCAGTTCAATCAGGTTCTAACGAGGTGCTAAAAATAATGGCACGTAAATATACACGTGAACATTTCTTAGGATTAGTGGATAAGATTAAACTGGCAATTCCTGATGTTTGCTTAACAACAGATATTATCGTAGGCTATCCAAATGAAACGGAAGCTCAATTTGAAGAAACAATCGATCTATACCGTCAAGTAGGCTTTGATATGGCGTTTACGTATATTTATTCACCACGTGAAGGAACACCGGCCGCGAAAATGGTTGATAATGTTCCAGAATCAGTTAAAAAAGAGCGTCTTCATAAATTAAATGCAGTCGTAGCAGAATACTCGGCTCTCGCGTTAAAGCGTCTTGAAGGTGAAGTTGTTGAAGTATTAGTCGAAGGTAGTAGTAAACGTCGCGATGATGTCCTTGCGGGTTATACGCGTCGAAACCGTCTAGTAAATTTTGAAGGTTCACAAGAATTGATCGGTAAATTAGTGAAGGTGAGAGTCGTGGAATCGAAATCCCATTCACTTGCAGGTGAGTTTGTGGAGGAAGTAAAAAAAGTAGAGGTGGAATAATGATGACGAAAATTTATACAACTGAAGAAATCGTAGAAAAAGCAAAAGAAATTGCACATATGATTGCTAATACAGAAGAAGTTGAATTTTTCAAAAAAGTAGAGGAACAGATTAATGAAAATCAATTTGTTCGTGAAAAAATTGCATCATTAAAGACATTACAAAAATCAGCAGTAAATTTTGAGCACTTAGGCAAAGAGCGTGGGCTAAAAGTAATCGAAGGTAAGATCGAAGGAATCGAACAAGAAATCGATGAGCTACCTATTGTTCAAGAATTCAAGCGTTCTCAGTTTGAAGTGAACCAATTGTTACAATTGGTGTCAAATGCGATTGCAAACAATGTAACGGATGAAGTAATTGAATCAACAGGTGGCGACATTTTAAAAGGTGAAACAGGTTCTAAAGTACGCAATAGCCAACCAGGAAGCTGCTCATAAATAATAGGATTTAATGAGGCTGGGCAAAACCCTTCTCAAAAATGAAAAGACTCTCAATTTTACTTTAAGTAGAATTTAGGGTCTTTATTTTTTGTCATTCGAAGCTGTAATGACAATAGAAAAAGGCTCTTTAAGCATACCCTTTCTCACGAAAGGCGTTGATTGGAGCTCCGTGGGCCCGACGCGTTTCTGGGGGCACGGCTCCAACTAACTAATTCCCTGCCCTTACGGAGGCAGAAAATTAGTGGATTTTCCGCACGTGCTTAATCCCCTGGAAGTCGCGGGCCCCCTCCGCTCCAATCAACGAGCACTATCAAAGGTGATTCCTGCGCGTTTTATATACTCTACTTAATAAAATCTTTGTTTTAAAATCTCAGCTTTCTAAATCCATAAGCATTCCTTGTAATAATTCATTCTAAAAATCCATTTGAATAACCAAATATATAACTATTCAGATTTCAACTTGCCAATTTTTAAAACTTTACGGCGAACTTCATCTATTGCCAGTGAATAACGATAGTAATGATAAACAATCTGCGATAATTACTGGTCAATTCAATGCTTTCTTTATTGAAGCCTTGAAGGCCGGATTCATGTCCATCACAACCATTTTCACATTCAATCCATATTAACGATAAATAATGATGAATCGTCTCTTTACGACGGTTTGGTAAGATATCAAACACAATTACTTCTGGTAGTTGAACGCCATTAGGCATCGTTTTAATCAATTCCTTAAATCGATGAATGATTGTTGAAGGCGAAGTGCCTAAAACATCCGCAGCTTCCTTAAAAGTCTTCGCTTTTACAGAGCGACAACTTTATGGAAAGCGATTTTCGCAAGCCTACCATTTGTAGATCGTTACTAGCATTTTTTGTACCTTTTTTCTGCACAAAATTGAGTAGATACCCCAACAAATATAGCCTAAAAAAGACATAGTCCTCAAATTATTACTGGGGAAAAGAAGTGAAGGATATTTGAAAATGATTTAGTTGTAGTCCATTTCATCTGCTGCAATATCTTTAAAGATTCCAGTTACATAGTTTGTTAATACAGCGGCACCAATACCTAATATACCTCCTGAAACTGCACTTAGTGCAACTAAAGTAGCTGACGAGATAGCGATTGAATTATATTCGCCCTTAGCTTTTGATTTAGCAAATCTAACATTTTCTTTTTGAATTTCAATGTAATCTTTTAAATCAGTTTTTGAAAAATTTAAAGTAAACGATGTAGGATTTTAACGTTTCCACATAATAATTTCCCCTTTAATTTATATTTTGTCGGCCTGACATATAGTAAAGGGATTTTTTTTAAAAGTAATCAACCAAAACACATAAAAATTAAAATATTTTTTTAATAACTCAACTTTCGTAGTATGATTCTCACCTAAATACCATGATGGGAGCATACTGCTTTAGATCGTTTAGGGTTGGAATTATATCATGGGGATGCAGAGGGGGCTTTTCGCTTTTTAACAGCTTACAATGATGTTTTACTCGCTATTTTTATTGATGAATAACGTAGTACTTAAAACAGGGGGGAAATTTATTGATGCTAATAATACTAATTATTTTAGGTTTCATTCTCGATTATTTTATAGGTCACTATTATTCAAGGAAGTTCAATATAAAGAATCAATCATTTATTTTGTATAAAAATAATGATAAACAGAAAAAAGTGTATCAAATTTGTATTTTAGTATTTTTTATTGTTTTATTAATTATTTACGGTGCTGGGTATTTACTTGAATTGAATGTAGATTTGTTTAACTTTATACCCCTAATCATATATTCTATACTTCCATTTTCCGCTATCATACAGTTATATGAAGAAAATAAATACGAAAAAAATAAAAGATATTTTTATGCATCAACAATTAGATGGTCAGTCGGTTTAGTTTATGGTTTGCTATTGTTGTTATGGGTTATTTTTTAAATTATGTCACTACCGTCGCATAAATTTTAACTGAATTATCTGATTTTTTATTTTTCCGTTTAAGAAGAAAAACGAAGACACCTAGCAGAGGTAGTGAACATCCATTTTTTTACTATAACCTTTGACGTGGGGGCAGACGTGAAAACCTTTATGGTACAGCTTTACCAGCGATTGTTCGAATCCAAATGTGTGCGGATTTCCAAGGTTCTGCTTTTATTAAGCGGCTAATTTTCAAGTATGTCTTTGAACTATTCGTGTTCAGCTGTGCTAGACATGCAAACAATAGACGATTATCGCAATATACACTTGATTATGTACGGCCTGTTCGCTTTGCCCGTAGAACTTTTTGATGTTCAAGTGCTACTTCAACCATTTGAAAAACAACTCAATCGCCCAGCGTGTACCTTGGATAGTGCTCGTTGATTCATTCTAACTGTAATGTCAATAAAAAAGACATAGCCCTCAAATTATTACTGGGGAAAAGAAGTGAAGGATATTTGAAAATGATTTAGTTGCTAACGATTTATGGTAAGAGAATTTGCCTTTGTTGCAGGATAGGACTACCAATCATTTGAAATGGTGCCTAATTGCGTTGATTTTTAGAAGGAATTACTAATACTTCAAAGGTTATCCTTTGCTTTTTGAAGGTCGTCTGAAAATAATGTATCACTGACAGCACGCAGGCTTTCAGTTTCATTTAGCTGCGCAAATAACAGTAATTTCAGAAATGAAGTGATGTGTAGTTTTTTTGTATAGTAATTTAATTGATGGGATTTGACCAATTCCTCTAGTTTTGTGGAAGAAATCGGTGAAAACCATTGTTCAAATGATGTTTTTCGTGTAAACTTATCCATGCGATTGTCCTTTATTTTGGATTCGGATGGTTTACTACCGCCCTACCATTATAAAGGATTTTTTTATGCATAAATTATATTACAGAAAATTCAGTTTT
>JAZLIT010000170.1:0-5645 GCA_045617525.1 Solibacillus sp.
AGTCGTAACAATTTCGCGCCAAGTTGTGCTTTATTCATATGGCATTGACCATACATCATAGCGATATCTTCTCTAGTAGACATGGCCATTGCTTGACTGCATGCAACTAATCCAACTGCAATATCTGCGGAAAACGCAGCGCTGATTTCAGGGTCATTAAATTTTGCCCCCGGAGGTATATCTTCAGCTCTTGCTACTGGACGTTCAGGCGGAGCAGGAGGTAAACTTACACCATTTAATTTTAGTATCTTTTCTAAGATTTCTGTTTCATCTTTTAATAATTGGACGGCATCTTCAATTAATTTTTTTAAATCCTCATCGCCGGCATGATTGTAAAATGTTTGGTATCCCGCAATCTTTCCATAATTTGTTCCCAAGGTTGTCCAAACGTTGAAAACCTCACCGTAATGTAAAGGTTCATCTTTAGGGTTTCCACTAAGTATGCCCATAATTACACTTCCTTTCATATTTGCGTAATAGCATGCAATGCTAGTATGAGTTAAAAATAAAAAAAAATTCATTTGTTTTGCCTCAATAAAAAAAATAATTGCCCTTGGCGGCCGTATTTTAACTGTTTTTTTATAAAATTTGATGTTGTCTTCACATGATGAGCGCCATTTTGTGAACACATATGGATTAACTACCGTGGTATAAAAAAAGCAGATTTTCACATAGTTCGCAAAACTAAAATGACGGCAATCTAATTAAGGGCGGGTTTATGGACTCTACAATTGATATAAAAAAACTTCGTGATAAAGTTGTTTTGGATAATGCAGGTAAATTAATTGCTGAGGCACTAGCGGCTCATATAGGATTAAAGATATAATTATTAGAGCAGTAGATTGGCAATAAAAATAGGCAAAAACGCTCAGTAGTTTAACCTGAGCGATTTTGGGGTTATTTACAATTCTTCTTCAACTAAAGCCCCTGTATGTTTACAGTATATTTATTCACAAAGAGATTACCACTCTTTACTTGCTCATTCCCAATACCTTTCTCCATTTACTCTTATCATCCGATCCAGCCAAGTGGGAAAATCGCAAAGTAAATCATATACAGGAATCCCCATTAAAATCAAATAATTCTTATCTGACGAAAAATCAATGTAAAGTCCACCTATATCTTGAACGTACCCAATAGGGAACCAATCGTCTTTATTTTCCATTGGAACATAGTCACCACTTTTTACCCTTTCTAATATTGATAACGATTCTTCTAAAGAATATATACTAAACAAAGTGCCGTAATCCCAAGAGAAAAATTCTGCTCCATTGTGTAGGAGAAGAAAACTTTTATAGTCTTCAGGTAAATTCTCATATGAGTTTATGACATCTTCATCAATTGGGGCATTGAATTTGAAACTCATATCAAAAAGATGCCCGTTAGTTGATTGAATAGTTAGCAAGTTGGTATCGCTCAACCTAGTTTTTAAACCACTCAATACATTTGTAATACTCGCCTTTGACAAATTTTTTCCCTCCATTTTTATGTTTTTATTTGAGTTAATCTGTTTGTATTTCAAGGAAAATATTCCAATACATTATTAATGATTTAAAATAAACTACCTCTAATTAGGGCTATATATAATCAAAAATGCTGATATAACAACAAAAATAAGGACAGCAATTCATATGTGAATTGTGTCCCTAATTAAGTTATTATTTAGTATTCTCTTCCCATCAACCGAACCGTTAAGCTAAGCACCAACGCTTCTTTTTTATAATATTAAATAGCATTATTTTTCGCAGGCAATTCCATCTTTATCGCGGTCCATTTTACTATTTAACTTGTAAAGATCGGCGGAAACAGTTGGAGCAAATTTTGTTTTACCGCCCACATTTTTAACCTTGGCATCCTTCGCAACGCCGCCTTTGTAAACTTTGTTAAGCTCTGTGCAATTCTGGAACTTCTTTGCAGTAGCTGCTTCACTTGTAACAGGCATCGTGAATATTCCGAATATTAAAATAGAGCTCAGCAATGTAATAAATGATAATTTCTTCAAGCATTCTTCATCTCGCTTTCTATTATTGTTTCTTGGGTATGTTATCTATATTCCGTATTTGAGACCGAAAGTCCTTTTTTCCGAAATAGTCTTTTTCATGCCAAAAACGTTAATTTACTAATAGAACATAAAAAAACAGGCTCCTCGGAATTTCCACAGGAGCCTGTTTTATGAGTGTAGTTATTTCTTGTCGTCACGTTTCCAACAATCAACTTCGCCTAAACCGTCAACGTCTTCAGCGTAGAATACTGGATTTTTACCTTGCTTGCGTTGTGCTAGGTAGTTGTTGAGAACTTTTTTCGCGATTTTCCATAGCATTAAGATTGCGATTAAGTTAATCAACGCCATAATACCCATGAATACGTCTGCTAAATCCCAAACAAGTTGTACTTTCGCTACTGAACCAAAGAATACGAATCCGATTACGAAAATTCGGAAGATGTTTAACGTTAATTTAGAATCTTTGATGAAGCCGATATTACTTTCTCCGTAGTAATAGTTACCGATTACCGAACTAAATGCAAAGAAGAAAATTGTTATTGCTAATAATGTACTTGCCCAACTACCTAAGTGATCTTGTAATGAAAGTTGAGTTAAGTTGATTGAAGCTGCATCTTGTATTAAATAGGCATCACTTAATAATACGATCATTGCAGTTGCAGTACAAATGATTAATGTATCGATGAACACACCTAAAGTTTGAATTAAACCTTGCTTAACAGGGTGTGTTACATCTGCTGTAGCTGCTGCGTTAGGTACAGAACCCATACCAGCTTCGTTTGAGAATAAACCACGTTTAATCCCTTGTAATACGGCTGCACCAACTAAACCACCGAATGCTTCTTCAAGGCCGAATGCAGAACGGAAGATTAGTGAAAATACAGCAGGTATCTCAGTGATGTTTAATACAACGACTACTAAAGCTAAAAGGATATAGAAAATCGCCATGATAGGCACTAAGTATGTCGTGACTGAAACGATACGGCGCAAGCCACCGAAAATAATAACGGCTGTTAAAGCGGCTAAGATTAAGCCCATAATCGTACGGTCAATACTGAAGCTTTCCTCAAATGCGATTGCAATCGTGTTTGCTTGTACTGCGTTAAACACAAATCCGAAACATAGTGTGATTGCGATTGCGAAGATGATACCCATCCAACGCTTGTTAAGACCCTTTTCAATATAGTAGGCAGGTCCGCCTCGGAAAGTGCCGTCTCCATTAGGTTTTTTGTACACTTGTGCTAATGTACTTTCAATGAAAGATGAAGCACCGCCGATTAATGCTATACACCACATCCAGAAAATTGCACCAGGACCACCTAAGGCGATCGCTGTAGCAACACCCGCTACGTTGCCGGTACCGATACGTGAAGCGGCACTAATTGTAAATGCTTGGAATGATGAAATTCCTTTTTTACCATCTTTATTTATTGGCGCTTTTTCCTTAATAACTCGAAACATTTCCGGGATTAAACGGAATTGCACAAAGCCTGTTTTAAATGTAAAGAATAATCCAATTCCAATTAACATGTAAATTAATAAATACGAATAAAAAATGTTGTTGATATCTCCTACAAGATTCTCGATGAATGTCATAGTAACAACTCCTTTCGTTTACTAAAAATACATTACTATAAAAAAAATGAAAGTTACTTTTTTTAATTAATCAAAAGAATTTATAAATTCGGAATTTATTATGAATTTTATTCAAAAACAAAGTAATATAACTATATTATGGGTATTTTATAAGTAGTTTTTAACTGTTTTGTGTTATTAAATGTAAAATAAATGACTAATCGAGTCGTTTTTATAGCAGGTAATTTTTTTGCGGAAATTTCATTGTATGTAAGGAAACCTAACATAGAATGGGTGTAAATGGGATTTTCGCGTATTTCTATATATATGTAGATGATATTAGCATGAGGAAATGACGAGCTTCTTTAAAGAGTTTAGCGCGCAGGTTCAATAATAAGAGGGTGTTTTAAATTAGTGATAATAACTTGTATCAACATCTACCGTTTTAATCAATGAAATGCAAAAATAAAGCTAGGAACTTATATTAGTGAATGTTCATACGGATTCGATTGGCAGGGTGTATAAACCTCACTAGTCTCCATAAATTCCTATGTAAATAAAAAAATGCGCGTGTCCAAATGGGCACGCGTCATAGTAAATTTATTCGAATTTTAAAGAGTCGCCATCAAAAGTTTCATCCGCTACTTTAATTGAATCTGTAGGGCAACCTTCAAATGCATCTTGCATATCTTCATATAAATCATCTGGAACTTCAACTGTTCCCATGTTATCATCTAATATAACGAAGGCAATTCCTTCATCATCATAATCATAAATGTCAGGTGCTGCTGCTCCACATGCGCCGCAAGCGATACATGTATCTTTATCTACGATAGTATATTTTGGCATTGTAACCTCTCCTTTTCCCGTTCGCTTCCTAAAAGCTTCTTTATTATTCTAATTGTCTTTTTTAAACTTTTCAACAGTATAAGCGTTATTTTCATGTAATTTTATGTGATTTCAAAATCGTATTAAATAAGGCTTTTTGTAAAAAGTGAGTAAAGAATGGTTTCATTATATCACATTGAATCGTATTCAATGACGTATTCAAAAACGTATTCAATTTTCCATAAACTTCTCGGATTTCGGAACTGCTACTTCCTGTATGTTTTTTGTCACAGAGTATTCATAAGTACGATGGTAAAATTCGTACAAAAGGGCTTTATCACATCCAGAACGTTAATAATTATCACCGCAGACTTAAAGGTTGGATACAACGATTTAACGGAGTTGCCACGAAGTATTTAAACAACTATCTTGCCTGGTTCCAGGTATTGGAGAGTATACAACATCAAAGAAATGAAGTTACGATGAACGATGTGATTATTAAAGGAAATTTAATACAAAACAAGGAAACATTTGATACACTTAGGCTAGCTAAATTCACGACATAATCGCCCTTACTTATTCAACTTAGAATGCGAAATGTGTGGGCTTAGTAGTTCAGTATGAAAACACTTAATATGACGTAACAACCAAATATCAGCCTTTAAATATATTTTTCGTGTATTGAAAAACGATTAGGAGGTTTTAGGATGAGCAAAAAAACTATTTTGATTTTAGGGATTGTTTATACCCTTGCGACTCTTATCTTGAATAATGTCCTACAAACTGCTATTGGGGGATATATGATGACGTTAAGTTACTTAGCATTAGTAGTGGCAATTGTAGGAGCTATATATTACCTAATTAAGTTTTCCATTAAACAATTTATTTATAATCGAAAGAATCGGTAAGGGCATTGAATAATTCATAATCCCCATATAAATTGCAATTTATATGGGGATTATTTTTTTCTACATAAAATCAACATTAAACTTTAACAGAGCCTAAAATTAAAAAGAAATGATTAGGTATATGTAAATACTTTTTGAAAACATAGGCAATCGCTCGCGACTTAGTAAATTCCAAAGTGCAAATCGAACAAACTATATTTTTAATATCCTTTTAATTTCTTTACTTCCTTTGTTAAGTAATTAAGCTGTTGTTGCATCTCTTGTATATCGGCACTACCATTACCGTTATTACCAGCTTGTTGTTGGGCTTCTTGTATAGCTAGAGCAGCTGC
>JAZLIT010000171.1:0-5389 GCA_045617525.1 Solibacillus sp.
CAAAAAAACTTTTGTGTTATATTATAATAATGCAAAACAGACCGGTTGGTTTAGCGCGTGTGGAAAGGAGAAACAAGATGGACACAAAATCTTTATTTGTAGATGTAGCATCGAAACTTTTTTATGAAAAAGGCTATATGAGTGTTGGCGTAGCAGAAATCATTCAAGCTACGAATACATCAAAGGGCTCATTTTATCATCATTTTCCTGAAGGTAAAGAACAGCTATTACTAACATGTTTGGAAAGGCTACAAATGAATGTCATGAACGATATGCAGTTACACTTTCAGGATGCGGAAACTTTCCAATCTGCGCTTTCTGCTATATTTGATCGATTAATCCAAATGTTTGAGGAAACGGGACAGATAGAAGGGTATTCGTTTACGAGTATTGTTAGTGCAATTGGTGCAGTTAGCGAAAAGGTTCGTGAGGTATGTGCGAATTTATATGTGCTAATGGAACAAGAATTTGCTACACAATTGCATAAAAGAGGATTTTCATTGGATGAAGCAAAAATGAAGGCTGCATTTCTAACAGCTGCAATTGAAGGGTCTATCATGTTAACTGTCATAAAAAAAACAGCAGATCCACTGCGTAATTCATCAGAACAATTAGGTCTATTATTTAATTAAGAGGAGAAGATATTTCATGGAATCACATTTGCAAGTAAAAAATGCCAAACTAATGGCTGCCGTTCTAATGATCGGTTCATTCATCGGATTATTTGGTGAAACAGCATTAAACATGGCATTAACGAATATTATGGATGATTTTAGTATTAGTGAGGGTACTGCTCAATGGCTAACTACAGGTTATTTACTAGTACTTGCTATTTTAGTGCCATTATCAGCGTATTTAATGCGTTGGTTTACGACGCGTCAATTAGTTACAAGCGCCATTATTATGATGCTCATCGGCTCATTAGTATGTGCGGTTTCTCCAAACTTCACATTATTACTAGTAGGTCGTTTAGTGCAAGCGTTAGGGACAGGTATTTTCTTACCACTAATGTTTAGTGTGGTATTAATGGTTTTTCCTATGAACAAGCGCGGTGCTGTTATGGGGATCGTCGGTTTAGTGTTAACGGCTGGTCCAGCTTTAGGACCTTCAATTGCTGGGTTAATTATTAGTGTTTCAAGCTGGCACTATATTTTCTGGATTATGATTGTTTTAAACGCTTTATTATTAATTTTTGGCGCCCCAAAAATGGAAAATATATCGGATTTATCTCGTCCGAAAATTGATGTACTTTCATTAGTCTTCTCGACAATCGGATTCGGTGGAATCGTATTTACCTTAGCAACTTTAGCAGAATCTTCATTCTCAGACGTAAAAGTTTGGTTGCCATTAGTGCTTGGTGTGGTGGCTTTAATTGCCTTTATCGCACGTCAATTTACAATGCCAACACCAATGATCAATTTACGTGTTTTCAAACACCCAATGTTTGCTCTAGGTACGGCATTAATGTTCTGTAATTTATTTATGATCCTATCAGTAGCAATTTTAATCCCAATCTATTTAAAGAGCGTTTTAGGTTATGCAGCTTTAGCGGCTGGACTACTAATGTTACCTGGTAACGTATTAAATATTATTATGTCACCAATTGTTGGGACAAGCTTTGATAAAGTCGGCGCAAAAATTTATACGCGTATCGGTTATACATTAATTACGATTAGTGCATTATTATTCGTACTCGTTATTTCTGCAACTACACCAGTGTGGCAAATCGTTGTACTTTTAGCGGTATTCTTCTTAGGTATTTCAATGACAATTATGCCCGCGCAAACAAACGCAATGAATCAGCTACCACCAAAAATGTATGCAGATGGTTCGGCGGCGATGAATACGTTAACGCAAGTTGCTGGTGCTTCTGGTACTGCGGTTGCGATTACCATGTTCACAGCTGGTAAAACAAAATATATTGAAGAAAACGGTGCAAATGTGCCAGTAGACTTCTTAGCATATGGTATCCATTATGCGTTTATCGTTGTACTAGTTGTAGCTGTAATAAGCTTAATTGGTTCATTCTTTATTAAAAATAGTGGTCATACACATTAAGTGAAACTAAAAAAAGAGTTGTCCGATATTTCGGTACAGCTCTTTTTTGCGCTAGCTATGTCAAAGTGTAATTTGAATTCTTGTAATAAACTAAATGATCCGTCCACGCATCATTTTCGTATATAAAACCTTTACGAATACATTCAAATTCCATACCAACACTTTCGGCTAATTTCATCGAGGGTGTATTATCAAGGTTAATATGGGCTTCTATACGGTGGAATTTCAACTGCTTAAATGCAATAGTAAGGGCTTCATTTACTGCTTCTTTGCCGTAACCTTTTCTCCAATACTGATTATGGATGGTATATCCTAACCTTCCCCATTGAAAATCATCTCTTGCTAAGGTTGAAAAATCAATCATACCTAGATTGCTACCATCTTCTTTTCTAAACACACCAAAGATATGAGCCGTGTCTGTAAGGGCTAACTCTTGATGTTTATCTACTAGTTTTTTAAACCAATCTAATGTACATTCACTCATATCTATTTTTCCTTGATCGTGGCGATATTGAGATGGATAACGCTTTTCAAATCCATTTAACCAATTTTCATAGTCATCTTTCATTAATGGTCTGATTACTAATCTATCTGTCTCTGAACTATACTCAAATTTTTCCTCTTTCAACTTCAATGTGACATCTCCTCGGCGTAATTTAATATGCGTATAGTTTTAAATTAACTTATATTGTATAATTTGTAAACGGAAGAGGTGGCATAAATGGAACATAAAATCATCTTTTTTGATGTGGATGGAACACTTACTAGCCATAGAGATGGCACCATTTTAGAAAGCACCAAAAAAGCGATTCAACAATTAATCCAACAAGGTTTTCGAGTGGTAGCAGCAACTGGAAGGCCATTATCAATGTGTGGTGAACTTGCAGAGTTAGGAATAGAAACGTTTATTACTGCAAATGGAGCCTATGCGAAACATAAAGATCATGTCATACATAAAATAAAATCAACAAATAAAGCGGTAAAAGAAATGGTGCAATTTGCCTCAAACGAAAAAAATGCACTGACGTTTTATTCAGAAACATTAACGATAAACGAAGTAAAACATCCAACCATATTAAAAGCGCTTAATGAGACTTTATCGCTAGAAGAATATCCACCTGTTAGTAAAAATATATTTGATGAAGACGTTTATTTAATGTGCTTGTTTGCAGACGAAGAAATGCTGGTGAAATATAAACAAGCATTTCCAAGTTTGAATTTTAAACGTTGGCACCCGTTTATCGTGAATGTACTTGAAGAAGAGGTATGTAAGTCGGTAGCGATACAAAAAGTCCTCGATTTTTTTGAAATTAATCAAAAAGAAGCGGTTGCATTCGGTGATGGTGAAAATGATCTTGATATGCTAGAAATGGTGGACATTGGAATCGCAATGGGCAATTCTAGTGAGAAATTGAAGTCTGTCGCGGATTTTATCACGAAGGATTCTGATCAAAATGGAATTGCATTTGCGTTAGAGCATTATCGTTTTATAGAGAGTGGTGAATAATATGAATTTGAAAAACGTCTTCACGCTCCGTCAGGAAGGCAGATTAGAATTGGCAAGAGATGTTATGCATGGTTTGTTGAAGTTAGAGCCAGAGAATGCTATGTACCAATATCAGATGGCATGGTGCTTTGATAATTTAGGGCAGGAGAAAGCTGCGGTACATCATTACGTAAAAGCGATTCAACTTGGATTACCTTCTGCTGATCTAAAAGGCGCGTATTTAGGCTTAGGAAGTGCGTATAGAGCACTTGGCGAATATGTATTATCGGCGGAAACGTTTCAAAGTGCGCTAAATGATTTCCCGGAGAATAATCAATTTAAAGTGTTTTATTCGATGACACTTTTCAATTTGAACAAGCATGAGGAAGCAATGGAACTTTTATTAAATGTACTGATTGAAACGACAAGTGATAAAGAAATACTTAACTACCAAAAAGCCATTTTATTTTACAGCAATAAATTAAATGTAACGTGGGATGAATAGCGTTTTAAATAAGCTCTGTTTAATAACACTGTTGGTGGCTATGGAGTGGGGTAATTAAGGGAGGAGCTTGAAGAACGTTGTTACTAATTTTAAGGATTTTATTTTC
The DNA here is from genome assembly GCA_045617525.1 of Solibacillus sp. Classification (GTDB taxonomy): domain Bacteria; phylum Bacillota; class Bacilli; order Bacillales_A; family Planococcaceae; genus JAZLIT01. The sequence continues at coordinate 4,156 of JAZLIT010000171.1, forward strand.
TATTATTACAGTAGCATTAGCTGGTTATGGATTAATCACAAGAAATTTTGAATACCAAGGATATATGATTTTATTTATGGCGTTAACAATGTTGTTGATGGGGATTCAAGAATTTCATAAGGGCAAAAAGGGTACGGGTTGGTTGTTTATCGCTGTATTTTTATTCTCTTTATATGCATCTATTCAAAGCTTTATCTGGCGATAGAGAGTTTAACATAATTTAGTATTTATCGAAATAAGGAGCGTATCAATTATACCGTTGAATACGCTTCTAATAGAAGAGAGAAAACACAATATAGTTAAACAGAACCTTTAAATAAAACTAAATAGAAGGAGGAATTTTAATGCCATTTCCAACACATATAGTCGCTGCAGCAGGCTATGTTTTTGATAAGAACGACAACATTCTACTAATTAAAACACAAAATCGAGGTTGGGATTGTACCGGTGGGCAAATTGAGGTAGGTGAAAATGTTGAGGAAGGGGTGCTACGAGAAGTATTAGAAGAGAGTGGCATCATAGCATCAGTAAAATCGTTATGTGGCATCTATTCAAATGTAGGAAAACATTTGTATTATGATGGCGAAACAGAGGTGCCAACAAAGTTAATTATGGATTTCATATGTGAGTATGAGAGTGGTGAGTGCCGAACTTCGGTAGAATCTTCTGAAGTAAAATGGGTTCCACGCTCGGAAGTATGGGATTACATTGAGGGGCCAGTACAGACTTACCGGCTCAAGAAGATATTAGCATTCAAAGATCAAGTTACATATGCTTCCTACATTTCAAAGCCAGATTTTCAATTATTAACAGAGCGTTATATTTAGCAGAGGAACTCACTAGTAAGAATATGTGGAAACTGCAGAAAAGGAGTAAGACCATGAACTGTCTAGGCTGTCGATTAGCTAATCAAGTAGAACCTTTATACGTCATATATGAAGATGACTTTGTTTGTTGTTTTTTAGATCATGATCCATTCAATGAAGGGCATGTGCTAATACTACCTAAACAGCATGCACGATATATTGATGAACTAGATGAGAAAACGGCGCAAGGGCTAATGAAATCAGTAAAAATCGTTTCAAATGCAGTTAAGAAATTATTTAAGCCAGACGGAATAACAATGTGTCAAAATGGTGGGTCTTTTGATGATTTAAAGCATTTTCATATCCATATTGTACCCAGATATGAAGGCCAAAATTTCGCGGCATTTTATTCGGACGATATAGAAGTT
>JAZLIT010000173.1:0-16797 GCA_045617525.1 Solibacillus sp.
GTTTTAAAATTATACAGTTGATGTGCTTCTGCTCCAGCAGTACCATTCATCGCAATTTCAGTACCGTATTGTACGACCGGTAAACCAGGTAACAGTAATGTAGCTGCGACCCCCATCTTCGCACGTGTTGGTGGGTACATGCCCTCCTGCTCACCATATAAAATAAAACGGTCAGACCAAATCGAATCAATCATTACTTGTGTTGACGGAGTTACATCCATATGTGAGAGAATTGCACTTGAATCTTGATCAACCGTTTTAAATATAGTTCGCTGCATTTCAATCATATTCGCATCATATTTCGCGTCAAAATCCGCTTCACTTGGTGCATTTGAAATTACATAGGCATCGTTATGTATCGCTTTAATTTCAGCAATTAATTCATTTAAAAATGCTTTATCTGCTGATTCAATATTAGTGAAACGAATACTTACATCATTTTTCGCTATGAATTTCACAAGCTCAGCCTTTAGCTTTCCCTGTATAACTTCATTAGTTAAGTCTAATTGAACTTGACCATTTTCCTTCGATGAAACCCAGTCATTTTGATCTGCTTTTAGCCATTCGTGATTTGGACTTAGATTATTTAACGGGAAATCAACCATTACTTTCATATTACTCTTTGCATAGGAATCAATTAAGTTTGTGAATTCCTCTTCTGTACCAAAGTGAGGCTCTAATTTATCGTAACTTATTGGCATTGAGCCATCGTATTTTTCAGTTGCAAAAACCGTACCAATTGATACAATCGTGAAGCCCATTTTTTCAATAAATGCCTTTTTCGAGACTAACCCCGCGAAGTCACCACCGTTAAAGGCTGTGATATCCTTCGTGTTAACACCTTCATCATTCAAGCCTGATCCATTGAAAAATCGATCCACTAATACATCATAGATACTTTCATCTTCAATTGTTCTTGTACCTTCAGCACTCACAACATTTGCTGTCGACAGTGAAGTCACAAGCAAAAGTGATGCTACTGCAGTACCCATCCATTTTTTTACGTTCAAGATAATCCCTCTCTTTCACAACAATCCAATCCTAATTCTACCAAAAAAGTGAATAGGTTGTATAAATTTTCAGAAAATAAGCAAAAAGATACGTCAAAAACGTGACATCTTATTTCTAAATTTTCACACATCTAAATTAATGCATAAAAAAAGGCTTCAGAGAATTTCTCTGAAGCCTTTTTATTTAGAATAGGTTGAACCCAATTCCGCCACCTAAGCCAAGGTAGAAAACGGCAATTACGGATACTGCAAATAGTGCCCAGAAAATTGTCGATGATTTCCCTTTGTTTTTGCGAGCAAGAATCATTTCCATAAAGCCGATTATTAAAATACCGAATAATACTTTCATATCATACGTCATACCGCTACCATCGTTCATAGATACGATCAAATCACGGTGTTCCAAGAATAACGCGATACCTGTAATGATGATTAAAATGTAAAATACGCGTAAAGCCATTTGTACGCCTGTTAGCTTTTTCGAAGAAAGTGCTGCGATAAAGAATAATACTAGCGCTATTACCCAAGTAGTAATGTGTAAATCCGTTCTAGATGTTAAAAAGTCCATATTTCCACCTCATCTTTTTTTCTATTCAAGCAATATCCTACCATGAGTGGAAATAGGTTTCAATTAATACGAGTATTAATTTGCTAGATTACGCAAAACGATTTGCTAAAGTACCAATACCTTCGATAGAGATTTTCACCTCGTCGCCCGATTTCAAATACGTCGGCGGATTCATCGCCTTCCCTACGCCAGCTGGTGTTCCTGTTAAAATAATATCACCTGGCTCTAAGATAACGTATTTAGAAACTGTTGCGATAAGGTCTGAAACTGAGTGAATCATATCCTGTGTCGAACCATTTTGACGCACTTGGCCGTTTACTTTTGTCACAATTGTTAGTGCATGTGGATCCGGAATTTCATCCTTCGTCACTAAGTATGGCCCTAATGGACAAGAACCTTCCAAGCTTTTCCCTAAAAAGAATTGCTTATGTTTCGCCTGTAAGTCACGTGCTGTGACATCATTTGCAATCGTATAGCCAAAAATATAATCAAATGCTAAGCCCTTAGGTATCTCTTTTCCACGTTTCCCAATTACCACTGCGAGTTCACCCTCATAATCAAGTGCATCTGATTTATCTGCATGCACAGGTAACGTCGCTTCGTCAGCTGCAATTGATGTTGGCGATTTTGTGAACACCATAATATCTTCTGGCGCTTTTGCTTCACCCATTTCAGCTGCATGATCTTGATAATTTTTACCGATGCATATTATATTTTTTGGCGTACGTGGAATTGGCGATAACCATTCAATTTCATTAAACGCTCGTTTAAATTGCTCACTATTTGCCGACTTGAGTGCCGCATCGACAAGCTTTCTCATTTGCTCCACAAATTCATGCCCTTGCGCAATCCCCTCAATTATTGTTGAAGGAAACGTAGAAAGAACTCCTAGCTCTTGTTGTATTGCTACTACATCCCAAACTGCTTCTTCCTTTTTCACTTTAGGACCGAATTTAATTTCTTCATTTAATTTAAACGATAACATTTTCATAATGAAAAGCGCTCCTCTTTTTTCTTACATATTACACTATTATCCGCTAAATTACTCAACTTTTCTGATAACTTTTCTATACGTTATTTTCTTGACGATTGCCTCTATTGGACCTTGTTTAAATTTCATAAACCATAGCTCTGCAAAGATGATTTGCGCGATAAATATCGCTAGAGCTAGATAAATTCCTAGCACAACATCAATATCTCCATATAGGCCAAAACCCCAATTATAAATTAACACGGATGCGATAACTGATTGCATTAAATAGAGCGTTAATGACATGCGCCCTGCCTTCGCTATAGGAGAAAGCAATTTTATAATAGAAGGAACCAAACAAAGTAAGACAATCCCTGCAATATAGCCAACTGATAATATTGGTCCACCCAACACCTTTACATAATCCAGTAATAGTGATTTCGTATAGAGAATCGGAGCATTTTTTAGGAATAGCCCAACACTAATACACACAATTGCTAACGTAATCCATAATTTCAGATGCTTTTTCGCATTTTCGATTAGTTTCCATTTTGCCGCAGCTGCACCAAGAAGAAGATACGGTAAAATTGTAAACAAGGAGCTAATCCACATAAGAGGGCTCATTTGAATCGATAAATCAGCTAATCTTTGCGTAAATGCATCACTCCAACTACCTGTGCCATATGCGATAATTGAATTTTGGATAGCTTCTAAATCTACAGCAGTTGATAAATCTTCCTCATTAATCAAACTCGTTAACAAAATCATTGGTAAATGGAAGATTCCATATATTCCAACTGAAAATGCAAGTAACTTACCTGGCTTTAAGCGAATTAACAATAGAAGGAAAAATCCGCAAAAAGCATATTGCGTTAAAATATCCCCCCACCAAATAAGGTAAGCATGCATAAAGCCTATCGCTAGCAAGATCAATAAGCGACGTGAGGCAAAGGGATAAAAACGTGCCCCGTTTTGTTCAGCTTTTATAAATTGCATTGCTAAACCATAGCCGAATAACATCGAAAATAACGGGTAAAAACTACTCTGTATGTAAATGTCTAGATATTGATGTGCAATAATATCTTTCGCCTGCGTAAACCAGCTTTGCAAATCCAGAATATGTGGCATTGGTAAATAAAAGCCTGGTAAATTGACAAGTAATATTCCGAGTAAACTAACACCGCGTAAAATATCGAGCGTAGAAACACGATTCTGTCCTGTTACTGGTTGAAACTCCATTGAATTACCTCCTAATCTTTTCATATATCTATATTACATGAAAAGTCAGTAAAACAATATTACAATTATAGTAAATTGTGGAAACGATTCATACGTTTGACGATGAACAAAGCCTGCATGCGCTTTAAATCGCATGCAGGCTCGTTCGTTTCACTTACGATTCTATTGTAATCGCTTTGCCAATATCATATAAATATAAAATCTTTTCCTTCACTTTAACACGCTTTATCGACTCAATTGCCTGTGTATAATAATGAAGCTGTGTTTCGTAACGTTTTTTCATTTCTTTTAGTAGCTTGGATTCCTCAGCAAAGTAATCTAAAACTTTATCCGTCTTATAATCAAGTAACACCCACTGCCCATCTGCTTCTTCAAACATGCAGTCGATTACCCCTTGAATTATTTGCGAATCACCTAGTGCCGTCGCAATACTTAAAGTAAAAGGCACCTCTCTTAAAACATGCTCAGCGCGAATTACACGCTGCCCAATGTCCGATTTAAAGAAGGTAACAATTTTATCTGGTGCAATTGCGGCCGCTTCTTCTATCGTTAAAAGCTGTCGTTCCACTAAGTTTGCGATAAACGCCTTACTTTCCTCTATTGTAAAAATACCCGCATCAGGTGTATGCTGCATCACGACATGGACAGCCGTACCAATTTGCGCCGACGATAAAGGTCGCTTCTTCTCTTCACGTAGAAAACTTGGCTTTGGTGTCGTTAGGAAAAAGCTCGGCGCTGCTGTATAAGGGTTTTCTTCCATTTCCTCTAACGTCTGCATGCGCTTTAGCTCACTTACTGATGTTTTAGATTTAGTTGTCGTCGCCTTTTCAAATTCATACGTATGATTGAAGCGTCGTTTTAATTCTTCTAAAATCGCTTCATCAATTTCTGCTTTCTCTTGCTGCTCGGTTTCAGCTCCAATTACTTGGCGATTCATAAATTCTTCATTTGAAACAACATTAATCGTCCATTCCTTCGTGTCATAAGGTTCATTTGAGTACCCTTTGCGCACGAAAACATATTCATCATGTCCCGCAAGTGCAGGGCCAACCCAGTCTAAATAGCTTGTCCCTTTTGAACGCATATAGTTCGGCAATGATTGCCCACTTTTAACTTCTTCATACTGTGCCCATTCAAGCTTCGTCTTCTCCCATTCCTTAATGGAGCCCACTAAAATTAAGCGCTCCTTTGCACGCGTCATCGCCACGTAAAGTATGCGCATTTCCTCGGCTTTCATTTTGGCGCGTTTTTTATCTGCTACATATAATGTTGGCAATGATTTCGTCATGAAATTTAACTCTGTATTGACCGTATTAATGGCAATACCAAAGCTTTCCTCGAACATATAACGTGAGCGGAAGTCCGCATTGTTAAAATTACGATCCATACCTGCCAAAAATACAACTGGGAATTCTAGCCCCTTTGATTTATGAATCGTAATGAGCGTCACCACATCATCAGCTTCACCAATCGATTTCGCGATCCCTAAATCATCCCCGCGAGAATGCATACGGTCAACGAAACGAAGGAAGCGGAAAAGCCCGCGGAACGATGATTTTTCATAGGAAAGCGCACGGTCATGTAGCGCACGTAAATTCGCTTGACGCTGCTTGCCATTTGCCATCGCACCGACCATTTCATAATAATGCGTGTCTAAATACACTTTCCACACTAAATCCGCAAGTGAACCATGACGCGAAAAATCACGCCACTCGAAAAATAACTTCATAAATTTTTCGAGCTTCACTTTAGTCACGTCTGGCAAGGTGCTTTCCTCATATCGGCGCACTAAATCAAAAAATGCCGCTTTTTTCGGGATGTTCAATGTTTTATCTTGCTCAATAAGTCGAATACCCGCTAATTCTGTTTCTGTCAGCCCAATAAATGGCGCACGTAACACCGATACGAGTGGAATATCTTGATAAGGATTGTCGATTACTTTCAGTGTATTGAGCATGGTCATTACTTCGATTGATTCAAAATATCCGCCGTTAGTTTCTGCATAGAGTGGTAAACCTGCTTGCTTAAATTCCTCCGCGAACGTTGTATACCACGTCCGTGAACGCATAAGTACAACAATGTCACGATAGGTAACTTTACGCGAAGATTTTGTTTTCGGATTATAAACCGGTGTACCTGATTCCACCATATCCTGAATACGCCTTATAATATAACGTGCCTCTTGCTGCGCGGCGTCGATACTTTCCTCTTCTTCAACCGTTGTTTCTGTGTCAGTATCCTCTTTCGGGAAATCCTGATCCGCTTTCGTGCCACTTCCTTCTAATAAAACAAGCTCAATTGGCACCGTCATCTCGCTATAGCTTGCACGGGGCTTTAATTTCGCTTGCTCATCATAGGCAATCTCCCCAACCTCTTCATCCATTACCTTTTCAAAAATATAGTTTGTGCCATGAAGAACTTCCTCACGACTTCGGAAATTCGCATTTAAGTCAATTTTCATTCCGGTATTCGTTGGATTTTCGTCGAAAGTTTTATATTTCTGCAAAAATAGCTTTGGCGCTGCAAGACGAAACGCGTAGATCGATTGCTTCACATCGCCAACCATGAATAGATTACCATTCGCCTCATCGCCAAATTTCACGCGCTGTAAAATCGTTTCTTGCAATAAATTCGTATCCTGGTATTCATCAACAAGTACTTCTTTAAAACGCTGCTTATATTGGCGTGCCACATCGGAAGGTTCTAGGGTTTCTGGATCAGTTAAAATTTCTAGTGCAAAATGCTCCAAGTCAGAGAAATCGAGCAGCCCTTGCGCCAGCTTTGCACGTTTAAATGCCTCACTAAAGTGTACAGTCAACTTCACAAGGGTTTCGATGATTGGCTTTGTGTCCATCATTTCCTGTAAAAACAAATGCGGTGCACGCGCAAAATAAGTTTTTTGCAAATCTGTTAAAATTGCTTTTGCGGTATCGCGATTTTCTTTTGTCTTCTGATACAGTTGTTGCTCCTCAGGGTCATCTTTTTTCGTTGTGTTTTTCGCACGATCCCACACTTTTTGCGAAACAAGAGGATAGGCATCTGCCCAAGATTGCTCAAATATTTCTCGAATTGCGCGTATCTCTGCGTAATCCTTCGCCATAATTTCCTTATTCGCATCTAATTTAGGTAACGTTGTTAACGAAGCAAAACGCTCGGCTTGGCGCATCGCTTCCTCTACCTCTTTTAACGCTAATAGAATCGTAGGCTTTACCTGCTGCCCAATTTGCGTGTCATCAATTGAGACATTCACGTCTAACTTATAGCTCTCAGAAAGCCGTGCTAGCCATTCATATGGCGCAGGTTGTACACGGGATGTTTCGTACATTTTCTGTAATAGGGATTCGATTGCCTGGTCATTTCGATCCGATGCAAAACTATCCACTAAATCATACATTTCCTGCTGCGTAAAATCGTCCCCAAGTGCGCCACTATAGGCATTTTCTAACACATCCATCAGCACATCATCTTGTAGCAGAGACGCCTCGTCTGGACTCGCCAAACGAAAGCCTGGATCTAAATCAATGCGATACGCAAATTCCCGACAAATAGAAAGGCAAAAAGAATGCAGTGTTGAAATTTGTGCTTTGTTTAATAAATTTAACTGCAAACGTAAAAACTCATTTTCCGGATCCTTTGCTATCGCCTTTTCAAGGGCCTCTGCCATTCGATTACGCATTTCAGCTGCAGACGCATTCGTGAACGTTACAACGAGTAACTCATCGACATTGATGCGTTCACTTTCAGGCGCCATTATTTTTTGAATGAGTCGTTCAATTAAGACAGCCGTCTTGCCAGAACCCGCAGCTGCCGACACTAAAATGTCATGCCCCTTCGCCCAAATCGCTTTCCACTGCTCATCCGTCCACTGTGCATCGATTGGCTTTACTGGAATATTACTCATGACCTTTCACCGCCCTTTCAAACTTTTCATGTACTTCTTCTTTTTTGATCGTCTTTAATTCATTGTAGCTATTGTCGGTCTCTGCCGTATCAAACTGGCAAATAGACTTGTAATTACAAAATGTACATGCCTTTTTATTTCCTAAGCTATACGGTTTGATTTCGGTGTTCCCTGCATAAATTTCATTGCCCGCCTGCTGAAGCTTTTTCGGCACAAACCGCTGCAAATTAAGCATTTTATCCTCAGCTAGTACACTTGAACTTGTACCACTAAATGTATTTTTTGTGGTTAACCCGATTGGCACAACTTTCGAATTTGCACCTGGCTCCAATGATTCATCCATTACCATTGCAATATCAAGATCCTCTAATGCATAGCCTTTTAGTTTGTATTCTTTTAATCGTTCTTCCTCAAGCTTTGAAATATCCGTATAATCATTTACCGTTAACAATGGATTATGCACATGGAAATAAAACATCCCAGCCGAATTCACAACGATATCCTCTAGTTGATTCAAATCGGTCACTATTCCACTTTGCTGCACAAGCTCCTTTGCATTATCCGTCGCTACTTCTAAATACGTTAATAGTTGTAACGAAATCCCGTTATAAACCTCCGTCAAATTCAGGCTGCGTTTCGACGATTTATAATCAATTACGCGTAAGTAGAGTTGATCACCTTCTTGATACGCATCAATTCGGTCAATTTGGCCACTTATGCTCATTTGGCGCCCATTTTCTAAAGGAATTTTCAATGCATCCAGCTGTTCTTCATCCTTCTCCGTCACATTTTTCTTATCCTTCATCCCAAATGGCTTCTCATGGGCAATCGGCTTAAATTGTGTGATATGATGCTGCTTCAATAACGCATAAAGTGTACGCCCAACAATCTTCACTAGTTTTTTCTTAATATATTCATAGCGTGCACTACTTTGTAGAATTTGATAGGAGAAGCCTTTTATAATCTGCTCAACCGTATCGCTCGCTTTTTTCATACAATCTCGGATGCTTGAATCCCGTGACATTAGCCCGTCTTTTTCCGATAATATACGGCGCAATGCATCGTGGAATAAATCACCCATCGCAAATGTTTCTAACTTGAACTCTTGGCGTTCCTGTAACTTCAACCCATAGGACACAAAATGCGAGTACGGACAGCTATAGTAATTTTCAATGCGTGACACACTCGCCTTGAAATCCTCCCCATAAAGTTGCACCGCAAGCGCTTCATTAATCGGTTCAGCACTAGTTGTTTTATATAACGGTTGTGTAACGAGTGCTAATATATCAGCCCACGCTGCATCTTCCTCGTAAAAAGTTTTCAAAGCAGACCAGACTGGGGCGAGTGGCTGTTCCATAATTTGCGCATGCTTCAATTGCATCATTAAAAAGCCAACTGCTGGCGCAGGATGACGTACATAATCGAGCGCATTCTCCCCATTTACTTCTTCAATTGGATCGATTAAAACGCGATCTACTGGCAAAGTACGTACCATTTCCCCATCACGTTCAATCTCAAATAATTTATGAAGTCGATTAATATAGATAGAAGGAAGTTTCCCTTTTCCTTCCTCGTCTGCATTTGCGAACGTAATGTAAAGTCGCTCAGACGGCGAAGAGATTGCACGATAGAATAAAAAACTCTCCTGCATAAGACGACTTTTCAAGCTCGGCGCTAACTCAAAGTCAGCTGTTTTAAATGATTCGCGCTCATCATCAGAAAGCAAACCACCTGCATCCATGCGCATTGGGTAGACCCCATCATTCACACCGATGACAAAAATCGCTTTCATGTTTTCAAAACGCGAATATTCTACAGTCGAAACCGTCACTTCATCAATCGACGGCGGTATGCTTGTAAATTGAAGTGCCTCATAGCCCTCTTCTAAAATAGATGCAGCCTCTTCCTTGGAAATTTCCTTATCGCCAAACATTAAATCAAACTGTTCAAGCACATTCATCCAGCTATTCCAGGCTTGTTCATGTTCAATCGACAACTGTAATTCATCACTATCCTGCTCACGCTTCGATAAAAACGCAAGCTTCTTATAAATTTCTAATCCCTCAACGAGCTCAAATAATGCAACCACGTAATCGCGTCCCAGTTTTGCAGCCTTTACTTTCTTTCCGAACGCTTGCATAGGCTCAAGCAATACCGCGCGCTGCTCTAGTAAAAACGCTTCCCTCTTTATCTCATCTGATGTTCGTGGGATTTCTAAATCATCAATTGTTTTAAAGCGACGGTATTTCCAGAAATCATCATCAAACCAACGATTACCTTGAATTCCACGTGCAATGACATAGTTTTCAAGCTGATCCATCTTTTCACGAGCAATTTCTATGCCTTTATTTTGCTTGAAAAATAAATCCGTTTTTAACGCTCGAAAAACAGGCTCATAGCGCCAATTTGACGTAAGGATTTCAAAGACAGAACGACTAAATTCGATTAATGGGTGATACAACATCGCCTGCTTTTCATTGGAGAATACGGGTATTTCATTTTGATAAAAAGTCGTCTGAAGGATTGCATCATAGACATCTGACTGACGATACAATATCCCAATATCTTTATAACGTAATCCATCATCCGCTATTAATCGCTTTATTTCACGCGCAATCGCCTGCACCTCTGCACGCGGATTTGCCCCTTCAATTATCTTTACATAGCCCTGCGCTTCTTGTGCCACATAACGCGGCGCTTGAAAGTTTTTCTCGATTTGCTTTAAGTCATCGTTTTCAAATCGGTGACCGTCTAATAAATGAATAGCCGGCTCCATTTCGATATAGGCGTCGGTGCCTTGATTAATTTCAAGCGCTGCCTGCATAATTTTCTGATGAGTTGTGGCCGGTCGATGGAACAACGAACTCTCCGCAAGGTCCTTCACTTTATCATCAAGGGAAAGCACGATTGTCATACGATTTGCATACTTTAACAGTATCTTTAACAGCTCGAATTCCTGCCCTGTGAATGCCATATAACCATCTAAATAAATATGTGCCTGCGCAATCATTTCCGAATCAGGTAGTTTCTCCATTAACGCTGGGAAAAAGCCTTCCCCATCGATAAAGCCCGTCCCAAGTTGATCCTCTAGTTCAAGAAGCACAATTTTTAAATCATTCATTTTTTCAATTAACGTTGGAGAAGCATTTTGCTGCTTCAGTTCATTAATTAACACATCTATTGTTGCCGTATTAACGTTATATTGGCTAAATTCTTTTAGTAGTTTTTCAATTTCCTTTGTGAAACCTGACTTTCCTGCTGCATTTTTAAAGAGCGAAAATTCATCCTTATGCTCTTCTAATATGCGGCGTAATAGCATTCTATAGCCGACCGAATCGACCTTTTCCTTCGCAATGCCACCCGTTTCCTGCAAAATAAACCAAGCTAATCGTTTAAATGTCAGAACTTGCGCACGCATAATTCCCTTTAAACCGTAATGATTCGTCAACTCATATTCTGTTTGGAATGTCATTTGGTCAGGTACGAGTATGAAAATCGGTGGCCCAAGTGGATGATCAAGCAAATCCTGTACAATTTCTCGATGAATTAGCGCAGATTTTCCCGTTCCTGCTCGGCCGGTAATCATTCTTAGTGACATTTACATCCCTCTTTTCTTAATTCCTACTTTTATTTTACACGACAAACAGCTGTTCGGCAGAATAAATCGTACTCGTTTTTCTATTTAAATTCTCATAAAAAAGGCCAAGCCAATTATAGAAATTCTATAAGTAGCTTGACTATTATTTTTGCGCCCTGGAATTGTGAATCTCTTTTAAATCCCGCACAACACGCTTATTCATCTGTCTTTCAAACAGTTTGCCACCACCCCATAGTAAAATTAGTATGATGGATACAACTACTATTTTAAGCGGACTTTTTATTAAACTTCTTATATCTTGAAACATAAAGGTCAACATAAATACCATCACAAATTTACTAACAACAAGCGTCCAAAAATAATAAATCTTCTTAATATTCGATAGACCTGCGCCAATGTTCACGATTACTCCTGGTGTAAATGGAAAACATAATAGAACGAGTAGCGGGCTTATCCCAGCCATATTCACAGATCTAATTAATTTTTGTGCCTTCTGTCCACTCGTAAACCTTTGGACATATCGATGATTGCCAAATTTTCGAACGAGTAAAAAAACGCAATATGAGCCAAATAACGTACCCATCCAGGACATTAAAAAGCCCCAAAATAAACCATACGCTGTTACATTAACCGCAACAAATGCCACTAATGGTAAAAACGGCAGAAATGCTTCTGCATACGATAGGAGAAAACCAATAAATGGTCCTAAAGCTCGATACTGTACTGCGATTTGATCTATATTTTCAGTCGACATCCATTGCATCAATGACCTCACTCCAAGTCCCTCATACGTTGTATACCATTAGTATAGCACTATCCCCTTTAATTAAATAAATTATCCCACCAATTAATCATAATAAAAAGGCAATCTCATGAACGAGACTGCCTTACTATTTTAGTTCACTAATAATACACCGATTTGATAATGGTCTTCATTATGCACAACATATTGCGTTAATCTATTTTCCATCTGATGATCGAGTACTTCAAGGCGACAATGTGCCGCATTAATTTGAAGTGCTTCGTATAAATCACGCTCCGTAAATACATTTCGACCATTTACACGTTTAATAATTTCGCCCACCCGTAGGCCCATTTTTTCAGCTGGTGAACCAGGAAGTACCGCAGCAATCATCGCACCATATGAACTAGGAGACACTGCATATACATCTTTACGCTCCGTAAATTTATAGCCAACTGACAAAATAAAACGGCAAATAAGGGCGATTAAAATCACGGCCAATCCAATTCTCAAATCAAAGTAGGCTGCTAGACTTCCTAGAACAATGACTTCACCTAAAATAGTAATATAACGGCCTAGCATTGGGTAAAAATGCACCGGTAACAAGCGCCTTGTAATCTGTTGGAAACCGATTACAACCGGAAATAATACAAGTCCAAATTGCTCAGCACCAATCGTTAATAACGGCCACCACGGAATATATCCTGAAATTGCATCCCCTGGAATAATAAAAAATACAGGTACAATCCAGATTTTCTTACTAAAGTAGGCAATTGATTTCAAGCCACGGCTAGTCTTTTCTACAACCGGCGAGGCATATTTCTCCCCATTCTTACGTACGAGAACCCCTTCTGCAATAAGTAACATACCAATAATTATAGCAACAGTTAAGGCACTGCCTTCCTCAAACGCTACTCCCTGCCATGTGTAGCCTAACAGTTCAAACGACATACTCTTCCAGTCCATAATTAATAATACTGCAAAAGCTATTGCCCAAGTAACAGCTGGTGATAGCAAATGAAAATTAAATAGGATTAAACAGATAATTGATACAACGCTAACTACCACCAACAGCTGAACAGGTACTGTTAAGCCACCTACGATTGTTACTAGCGATAATAATAAAGTTAATACAATCCCTACTGAAAATACAGATTTAAATTCGGACCATCCATTTAAAACACGTCTATGAAAATATTTACGTTCACGCTTCACACGTACATAACCTAAAAATATTGCGAATAGTAGAGCTACATATATTAATGGATTGATGAAAAACCGACCAATCGCTAAAAAGAGTTCTAGAAAAATTGCTTCGTACATTATTCCACCCGCTATCTTTTATCGTTAGCATTATTGTATCAAAGACTGTCCCCTTACGTATATTTATTTTCTAAACGCGAAGTATGACCACCTCAATTTATTCTGGCTCTAGTTCATGCAAAATATAGCTAACTGCCATTTGTAATTGCGTATCAGATTTTGCCTCTGATTTCACCTTTTGCATTTCCTGCGTTAGCGTACGGAAAAATGAATCATCTATATTTTTACCATCCACTAAATCATATTTATGGCGAAACGTCTCGACTGCTTCCTCTGTAACTTCGTCAAAATAACCATCCTCACGTACAATGCTATACCCTAGGGCTTTCAAAACACGCTGACTATAGGCAATCTCTGTCGAAAAATCGCCTGTCACAAAATTCCCTGACAACGCTTCTATTTGAATACTTCTTAATGGATGAGGTGCTTGTTCAATATTCGGCAAAATCCCTCTACCATGAACCCATTCCTTTTTCATCGTTAACCATTTATGTGTGGATAATTTGAGCTCACCACCATTTGATAATGGCCAAGTTTCCTGAACTGTTCCTTTCCCAAAGCTCGTTTCACCAATAATTGTTGCTAACTGCCAATCCTTCAACGCTGCAGCAAATACTTCAGATGCCGAAGCACTGCCACGATTTTGCAAAATAACAATTGGTACTTTTAACAAAAAGCTCAGATCCTCTTTTTGCATTTCTAGTTCTACCGTATCTAGTACCTCTAATTCACCAGAAGCATTTTCCATATATCCAAACGTTGATGACTGCGCTCTAAATGTACTAAGTAGCTGCGATGCAGTGCGCAAATAGCCTCCAGGATTATCACGCACATCAATGACTAAACCTGTTATTTCTTTTGCCTTTACAGTCTCCAGTGCCCGAAGCCACTGTTCTGCTGTATTTTCCCCAAAAATTGAAATTTCTATATATCCGATTTTTTCATCATTTTCTTCATAAACTTCTGAGCTTACTGTTTCATTATTCAGCTTTTTACGCTTCATCGTAAAGGTTAAATGGAGCTCTTCAGAAGGCCGATACACAACAATCGAAATCCCCTCCCCCTCCTTACCACTAATTAACTTCAATACCTCATCCATCCGCATTCCATCAATACGCGTCGTATCAATTTGAACAAGTTCATCAAACGCTAGGATTCCTGCCGCTTCAGCCGGCGATTTTTTTAACGGCGAAACAACAATAAAACGCCCATTTGACTCGGTAATCTCAAGTCCAATTCCAATCCGATCTCCCGCCAATGATTGCTTATTAACTACAGCCTCCTCAGTTGAGAAATACGTACTATATGGATCTTCAATCACATGGGCCATCCCCCTTAAAGCCCCCTCAATAAGTGTTTCCTCTGTTACTTCATAAATTGTATTAGAAGAAATAATGGACTTCACTTCATCTATAACAGCCATTTCTTCTTCGTACGATGGCTTTGGTTCCTTTGAATTCACTTGTAAATAAACAACCATCATTACAACAACAACACTCAAAATCCCTAGCCATATGAACAGCCGTTTTTTACGCAATACCATCTTCCCTCCTTGTTCAAGTTATGACTAATCAGATTTACACATGCAAAAAATTTACTAATGCATTCGAAAAAAATACAAAAGCGTAGTTCACTTGAATTTAAGTGAATTACGCTTCTATTTTCTTACTATAATTCCGACACATACTGCTGCAGCGCCGATAAATCTAAGGGACCAACAATCTGACGCTGAATATGCCCCTCTGTATCAATGAAAAATGTGGATGGAATTGTCATTATTTTATATTGTTTTTCTATCATATCCTTTTGCGTTAAAAGAATCGGAAAATCAATATTATAGCTCGACGCAAATTGTTTCACCTTTTCTTCTGAATCTGAATCATACGTTAAATTGACTGCTAGGATAATAACATTGTCCTTTTCTCCATACTGATCATAATATTTCTGCATATGCGGCATCTCTGCTTTACAGGGTGGACACCAAGTCGTCCAGAAATTTAAAATAACTTTTTTTCCTCGGAAATCCGATAAAGTAACCTCTTCCCCTGCTAAATTTTTCAATGTAAAATCTGGTGCAAGCTGACTTTTTTTAATGCCCGATTCCTCTTTTTCTAAATCTACATCATAGCCCTTCGCATACTCATTAATGGCCTGATCTGCTTCTATTCTATCCTTAATAAATGTCCCAATCATAATTGTAACTAGTGCTAACACTAAAATAATTCCCATTTTCTTCTTCATAAATTGACCCCCAACTTATGTAAATTTGAGCTATTCCTAGCATACCATAACCTATGCTAAATATATTGTTCCAATGTTCGCACAATTTTTTGAATTTAGTTAGCCGGAGCCGAGCCCCTAGAAAAGCGTTCAAGCCAGAGCGCCAATCAACCCCCGCTTTAAAAAAGGTTCTACGTCAAATGTTGGGGTGTACCAGAAATTAGTCATTAATTTCAGTACACCCTTTCTCACGAAAGGCGTTGATTGGAGCTCCGTGGGCCCGACGCGTTTCTGGGGGCACGGCTCCAACTAACTAATTCCCTGCCTTTACGGAGGCAGAAAATTAGTGGATTTTCCGCACGTGCTAATCCCCTGGAAGTCGCGGGCCCCCTCCGCTCCAATCAACGAGCATTACCAAAGGTGATTCTCGCACTTTCTATATACTCTGCTTTAAAGTGCTCAAGCTTTCTAAATCGAAAAGCATTTCTTTTAATAACCTTTGAAGTATTATTAATTCCTTCGAAAAATCCATTCGAATAGCCAAATACATAACTATTCAAGATTTCAAATTACCAATTTTTAAACGTCTTAACCGCTTTTAAAAACGCTGAATTCTGCGTATCTTCTACCTTCCGGTAAAAAGCTAATAACCCTGCTTTTCAACCTAAAATCCTATTCTTCCATTGAATTCCGTTGCCACTTTTATAAAGTTCTCATATGCTTCTTTCAATTCTGAAGACATAGAAGTGTAACGTTCTAAATACCATAATTGCGATAAATAGTGATGAATCGTCTCTTTACAACGATTTGGTAAAATATCAATCGGCTCATGTGTTGCATTGGCAATAATCAATTGATACTTTCCTTCATCTGTATCTGCCTTATATTCATCAATCGCAATTACTTCTGGTAGTTGAACGCCATTAGGCTTCGTTTTAATCAATTCCTTAAATCAACGAATGATTGTTGAAGGCGAAGTGCCTAAAACATCCGCAGCTTCCTTAAAAGTCTTCGTTTTTACAGAACGAAGACTGGCACCTTGATTCCATTCCTTCGAAAAACGCTGGTAACGATCTACAAATGCCAGGCTTGCGAAAATCGCTTTCCACAAACACAAACACATAGAGACGACGCTTAGGATTGTTAAACGTTCAAACCACTTTAAATGCTTGACCTTTTGTATACGATAATCGTGAACTTTAATTGTTTTAACGCCACAAGAGGGA
>JAZLIT010000174.1:0-14134 GCA_045617525.1 Solibacillus sp.
AAAATATTGGACTTATACACCTTTTAACCGATTTTTTATTGTGCATACTGTACAGTAATCATGCACAAATATTTGTAGCAAATGTATATAGACAGAGTGACAAAAAGGTTATATAATATATACATAAACCGAAACATTCAACAGCCCACAGGGCAGGAGGTACAAAAATGGCAATAACCAAAGTTTCATGGAGTGGTGGGAAAGACAGCACTGCAGACATAATACTTGAAACAATATACGACAGTAACACTTGTAAGATAGTTTCATTTATTCCAATGTTGACAGACGATATTCCTTTAATACGTAAAGCACATTATGAGCATATAATGAAATGTGCAGAGCGTTTCAAAGATTGGGGTCATGAGGTTCACATATTAACAGGTAGAAACTATGTAGAGCATTTCACAAGAATAAAAAAAGTCGGCAAATATAAGGGGACTATAGCAGGTTATGATTTAGGTTTAGGATATTGCAAGTTCAGAGATTACTCTAAAATTGATACCTTAAAAAAATTTGATGTTGGGTATTATGATTATGAGAGTATTGGTATTGCATATGATGAAATTAAAAGGCATGGGCAGTTAACCGAAAAATTAAGGTCTACACTGTGTGAGCATAAATATACTGAAAAAATGGCATATGATTTATGCGTTCAGTGGGGAATGTTATCACCTCAGTATGAATTATCAGGGAGGGACGGTTGCTGTATTTGTCCAAATGCTAAAGATATTGAGTATAAAGAATATTTAAAAGAGTTTCCACAGGCTAAAAACATATTAATGGAATTAGATGATTTATATAATTCAAGCGAAAACGTAAAACCTGATAAACCATTTAGAAACCACGAAAACTTTACTGACAGAATAAAAAGGCTAGATATTTAAGGAGGTAGATTATATGCCACGTGGAGAAAAGTCATACGGTAATAACTATGGCAAAAACAACAAAGGTAAAACATACAACTCACACCATTTCGATATAAACGGTAGAGGTAGAACAACAAAACCTATTAAAATAGCAGTGCACTGTGATGCACACGGTTTACCAAAGTCAATGTGCATATGGTTGAGTGACGGGAATGTAATTGACAGTGACGAACCAATAAGTAATCAATGGGCTAAAAAGTTTAATAAATGGCATGGTGTACAATATGACTATTACAGAGGAGGTGAAAAGGTTTTTACAGACATTGTAAAAACACCATACGACAAACATGATAGATATGTTGAAAAGGAGTTGAAAGTGTATGAATAGACGTGTAATCATATTCAGGGACAAATATCACAACGCATTACACCCACGCAAATTTTACAGGGACTACCCTAATATACATACTTGTGAGCAAAAACATTATTTTAGTTTTGGGTACTTGTACGGGCAGTGTGAACGTATAGAGTTTCTTGATGCTGATGGTTATGTAGTTGCAGAAATAACAATCCTGAATGTATTATGTACAACTGCATATGACTGAGGAGGTGCACAATGAAACCTAATAAACCATATACAGAGTATTTGTATTTGATGCTCTTACAACGTACAGCACAGTACAATGATGCAGTGTATAAAAATCATTGTGACCCTGAGGAGTATTATTGTGAATATGCAGAGTTATACAACATTGCAAACGAACTCAATGAAAACTACAGGATAAAAGCATACAATGAAATGGAAACATATTTTCCTCATGTGGAGATAATACACAGAGATTTTTGCAAGCCTGTCAAAATTATTCGTGAGTATGGCGTCAGGTAAGGAGGTGGTGAAACATATGATTGAAATAACATTATTCCTGATTATAGTGATATACATTGTGTATGATAATCTATTTGACGATTAATGGAGGTAAACATATGAATATATTAGAAACTGCATTATCATTTGTTGACAAATCACGTACAGAATTAAAGCTTAACAAATCCCTTGACTGGTGTGCAGAAACTGTCATGGAAATATTAAACCGTTCAGATATTCCCGATGGTGCTAAGGAAATAGGCACAATCTCATGCACACAGACACTCAAAAGAGCAGAAAATAATGATTATTGGTATTTCCCTGAGGATGACATGAAACCTGCAGATATTATATCATACAATTGGGGTCACAATTATGACCCATCAGGTAATCAGGACCATACAGGTATTATTGTAGAGGTACACACCGACCACATAATAGTTGTAGAGGGTAACACAGAGGGCAGGGGAATGAGTTCCAAAGTTAGGAAAGTAAAACGCATGCGTTCCTCTCTTAATTTTAATTGTCAGTACCCTGACTACTACATCAGATTAAAACCCAACACCACAATAACACCTACTACAAATACAAATTTTGATAAGTCAAAACTCAAGGCATACGTTGAGCAGTTGAAAAACATTGCAAATGATATTGAAAAAATGTGTTGACAGATTAATAAATAAGTGATATAATAGTGTTACGGTTACAGGATAACCGCAACACTATTATTCTATAGGGAGGTTAACATTATGGCAATGAAACTTGACCCAATGGAGAAACGTGCAGACAGCATACTCAGACAGTATAACAACCAACTGACTAAAGCATACGGTCAGTTAGGTAAAACACATACAGTGTCTGCTAACCTGCTCAGTAAAGCACGTGATTTATTTGGTGAGAACAATATACGATACAACAAAAATGGAGTTCCTCAAATTGCAAGAAATAGAGGAACATTGAAAATGTATGGTGAAGCTAACACATTAAGACGTGATGCACAATACACCAAAGGAGATTTAAAAGGTCAGTACAAACCAATGTACGATGTAACAAAAGCATATCAGAGGGCAGTAAAACAGGTACGACAGAGAGCACGTAACAAAGTTCCTGATGACATACTGAAAATAAAAGACATTGCAAAACGTACTGAGAAAATCAAAAAATATGTCAATCAACAGACAAACAAAAAGAACATTGACAGAGTTCTCAAGCTCAATGATATGATAGCTGAGTTGTATGGCAAAATATCCGATGAGGAAATTTACTCTCAGGATATATCACAGGCATTAGGAGAGTTTGACATTGATTTTAGAAACATGAGAAACGATGCAGATTTGGACGAACTTGAAAGAATGGTACAACAGAGGTATGACAGAGTTTTTGGCGGCGTCCATGACAGCTTAAATGAACCTTTGAACTCAGGTGCAACCCTTGACAATTTTGATATATAAGTGAGGTGTTAACATGGAATACAATGTAATATGGTACAATGGGAATAATTTTGTAAACAACATTGACGTTTCCATGTTAGTCAATAATGGAGGTAAAAAGGTCATTTCCAAAAGTCACCCATATATCAACATAGGTGCAGGGTTTGACTGTGAAACAAGTCAATTTGATAATCACAAGTATTATGAACAGGGCAGTCATGAATATAAAAACGCATTACACTCATTTGTGTACATATGGCAATTCTCAGTAGGTGAAAACATATATCTATGCAGAGATGTTAATTTGTTTGAGCAGTTTTTATATGACCTTGACAATGCGTGTGAGGTACACCCAAATGCAAAATTAATTATATGGGACGCTAATATCAAATATGAATACAGTTATTTTAAGCACATTTTCAAGAAACATATCACAAAGATATTCGCAAAATCAAAAACTGACATAATCACCTTTGATTGTTTCCGGCACCTGCAGTTTAGGGAATGTTTGGGAGTATTCGGAAAATCACTTGCAGAGGTTGCCAAAAACAACACTACAACGCAAAAACTCATTGGTGACCTTGACTATGATTTAATACGCACACCTGCAACACCTCTCACAGATGAGGAACTGCAATATTGCATCAATGACGTTGCAATACTTTCAGAATTAACTGAGGTTGCAATGAATGAGTACATATTAAAAGGTGACAAAATTCCTCTTACACAAACGGGTATAGTCAGGAACGCAATAAAAAAGGCAATGTGTTCAACAAGAAACATTGCAAACAAACTGATAGAGCAAAATAAAACCCTCATTGGTGACAGAGATACATACAACACTTTTAGACGTTATGCATATTCAGGAGGGTTGACACACTCCAATTTTAAGTATGTCGGCATAAAGCTAAACAACGTAAAATGTTATGACCTGACAAGTGCATACCCATATGCGTTATCGTGCAAAAACTATCCCTCAGGTGATATGATTACAGTCACTGACCCTGAGCAGTTTAAATTTGCACTATCACACAAACATTGGGTCATCAAAATAACTCTGACACACCTAAAGAGTAAATCAACCCATAGCACAATATCAATGCACAAAGTTATCAACCTTGATAACCCTGTAATTGATAACGGCAGAATTTTTGAATGTAAGTCAGTAACATTATACGCAACTGAAATTGATTACAGCAACATAAAAGCAATCTATGATTTTGATAAATCATCCTCAAAAATCCATGAGGTAACATATTTTACAAAGTCCGTAAAAATACCAACTCCAATGAAAAATGTAATGTTGGACTGGTACAAAAAGAAACAAATATTAAAACCTCATTCCAATGACAACCCTGAGAACAAAAAATTATATGGTAAATTAAAACAATTTGTCAACTGTGTTTATGGCATGACGTGCACCTCACTTTATGAGGAAAATTGTGTATGGGATGGTATGATGCAGGACGTTGAAACAGAGAAACAGGATTGGGATGAAACAAGTAAAACAATATTCAATCCATGGTATGGATATTACTGCACTACATATGTCAGACAAAGATTAATAGAGTGCATATCTCAGTTTCCTGATTACATAGTCCAGTATGACACAGATAGTATATACTGCCTCCCATGTGAGGAACTTGATAAATTAGTGCAGTCCATAAATGACAGAGTGTATGCAGAGTGTGTAAAAAACATTGAGTTCCCTGAGTGTTGGGATTTGGGACAGTGGGACGACGACGGATACTATACAACATTTGAGTGTTTAGGCTCAAAACGTTACATTGGAACAAAACCTGACGGTCATTACAAAATAACATTTGCAGGTGCTAACGCTCATGACATTATCAAGGAGGCAGACAAACACAACATTGATATATATGAGTATATCAAACACATAGACATCTCTGAAATAGACAGTGAAAAAACAGGTGCATACCATTTTGATGACACATACAGTGCACTGGTTACAGATTATCAAGGCAATACAGAGTATTGTACAACCTATGGAGGAACTACAGTTAAAAAGGTGCAGTTTAAAGCAAATTTATCAACAATGTTTGACGAACTAAAATATAATTACTGTCAGGGTGAGTAAATCATCCTGACAAAAAGGAGGTCATTATGTCAATAGAAAACATATATGAGGTAAATGCGTTATATGATTATATCGTTCCTGACGATATGAAAAACAAATACTACAACGCAACAAAATACCCTGTTGTATATGGGTATAACATCACTACATCATACAGAAATGGAGGTAAAACAACAAACTATCTGTTATGGTTAATGTGTGCTAACAAGTTGTTTAACTCTCATGGGTCATACATCAGAACAGACAAGTCAATGATTACTCAGAGCAAAATAATGACACTGTTTGATAGTATCAACAACTATATATTTGATGACGGTAAAAATTATGTACAGCACATATATGATGACAAGTATAACAGAGTTGTATATATCCCGCGTGAAAAAAGGTTTGTGTTAGCTTGTGAAACTGATACAGATGTAAAGAACAACCCAACATTGTTATATGTTCACTCAGTTGACGAGAATGACAAATTAAGGTCAGGATTTGCTGACAGTAAACTTGATGTGATTATATATGATGAGTTTATGGATAAAAAAATTACATCTAACACACTTATCAATTTTCTGCATATAGTTTCAACATTTTTCCGTTCCCGTTACAAATCAATTATCTTTATGGCTTGTAATATGTCTACAGGTGCACCAACTATTCTACAACAAATGGGTATATACACAAAGGTACTCAGTCAGACAACTCCATATATGCTATATACCACAGAGAAAAATACAAGAGTTGCAGTTGAGATACTGGAAGTATCTGAAAGTTTTAGCAACGAGCGTAACATGATGAATGATACATTCTTTGGATTTGATTTGGACGGTATTGAAATAATCAGAGGGTCATCTATCTGTCATGAAACATTTAGAGAACTCCCTGAGGGGTCAGATATAACCTCTATGGGAATAAAAATATACTCCTGTGGGTTTTGGATTGATGTGTATATGGTCACTAATCCTGAATGGCAAAATATGATTTATTTCAAGCAGGGTGCTCCATCAAAACACAGAGGTGATGACATAACGCTGACCGATGACTGCAATTATGCATTTACTCATCCATACACCTATGCATCCATAGGCAGAGATTTCACTGCTTGTATTACAATGGCTAAATATTTTCGTAGGCAGGATGTTTGCTGTGAGAACTATATGACATATGTGTGTGCTAACAGTTTCTATGATTTTTACAAAATAAGTGAGTATATTTAAACACATTTCACAAATATCAAAAACCTCTGTTAAAAGTATTGACAGAGGTTTATTTTTGTAGTAAACTATAGTCATAAGAAACAAACACACAACAGCCCACAGGGCAGGAGGTTATTATGGGTACAACTTATTTTTATAAATACTATACTGATAACGGTTGTATAGTATTAACTGAGTATATCACATCAAGTGGTTACAAAGGGGGCTACACAGTAAATGGTGTTGCTTGTTCAGAGGGCAGAATGAAATTATTAAAGAATAAACTTGACAGCAAATATGAGTGCATAAAAGATTTCACAAGAACAAACCATTTATCATAAGGAGGTATACACCATGTGTTATGTAATCAACAAATCAACAGGTGAAACAAGAAAGTTCAGATATGCTTACTGTGCTAACTGTACAGGAGAAATGGACGGATATTTCCACTTTGTAATGTATCGTGCAGGTTTTGCAAAACTCTATAAAAAATCAGAATACACATTTATCAATGAATTATAAGGAGGAATTAAGATGTTTGATTTAATTGAGAAAATATATATTTGTTTACACACAGAATGTTTAAAGTGTCATAGCTGTCCATATTATCATATATGTCTTATAGCTGATGGATACAATGATAATAAATGGGTGAATGAAAATTTATACAGCATACACTATGCTGACGGTGAAATTTAAGGAGGTAAACACATGAACACACATTACATCACAGCAACAACCCCTCAGGAAGCAAACAAGCTATATCAATACTATAGTAAACAGGGTTACGAACTTACCGCCCTGACGGTTAATGAATACAGAATGCAACGAGTATTCGACCGTGTAGCACAAATGCTCATTATCAAAATTAACCGATAAATCACAAAACCCCTCACACCTGTAGAAAATAATCTGTAGGTTTGAGGGGTTTGCTTTTGCCCTCAACCTGTAGATTATAATCTGTAGGTTTGAGGGCAATTGCTATTTCTGTAGATTGTTTGCTATAGAATAATGCCGTTCCTCATGAACTGCTCTATTTCATTTTTCTCTGCTAATGTCATTGCACCATGTACCTGTGGATTGTCACACACTGTAAAGCCGTCACCTGATGAGAGTGCTCTACGTTTGCATACTGGTCTGCCTATGGTTGCAGTGTAATTATCGTCTGATAAATCAATAGTTCGGTAACGTTTGAGGTAACAGTTCTTTGGCATTGCATAGGCTGATTTATCACCCTGAGTTCCTATTACACGTGTGTAATTGTCGTTCATTGTTTGAGTTGTATTGAATGCACTGCCTAATGCAGATAGTATACCACCTGCATTGACAGAGCCAACTGCACCACCTGCAATAACTTTACCACCTGCATTGGCGGTGTTTAACATACCCTGATTAAATGCGTTGTTCTGGGATGCACTGTCATTGATTGATAATGGTATGGTTGTACCAATGATGCCAGACTTTTGTGCAACGATATTGCCGTTACACTTTACAACACCTGTACAACTGCCTGAGGTTATGTCTGTTACAATGTGCACTGTAACTGTGTTATACATACATTCAGGAGGGAGGGGAACCGTGCCACAGAAAGGTATGTACACCTCAAGCCGTGTGTATGGTGCATAGTCAAGAAAATGTGGATTTGATAACGTACCGTGTGCACCTGAAATGTTGAAACTTGCAATTTGTTTGGAGTAGGTTGTTGCGGAAATTTTAATACCTGTTGCATTTGCCTGATACTGACCAACTTTAATAGGTACAATATTACCTGTATACATTCCATTGAGTGTGCAAGCGTACGACTTTAATGATACAATATTGCCTATTAGGTTTGGATAATCTGTCTGTGTAGACATTTCATTTACAAGATTTGCAATACCACCTGAGGTACAAATATAATAGTTTACAAATCCATTTTCATAGCCTGTAAAACCCAATTTCATGTCGTCTATACCGTCATTGTCGGTTGAGGGCTGTATCGGGCGGTCAGGGTTCTCAGGAAAAGCATGGTCACCGATATTTGCCCAATTATCCCACTCTGAGGTACTTGTGAGGTCATCGGTGTAGCCTGTTACAATGCCACCATTTACAATCGGTTTATATATGGTGTCGTTATACTTGAATGCAAAACCCAAACACGCAATAACAAATAAAACATCCTCCTCTGTGGTGAGGTAGTAATAGCTTGTATAGCCATCTATGTTATATCTGAATAAGATATTGCCTACACTTTCATTAAAGGAATTTCTAGGAAATACGCTACCGCCATATATTGCAGACTGTGCTAATGCTGTTGCATGACCATAACCATCTATGTTTGCATCGGTTACATATGAGTTATTAGTGTCTGAAACACCGAGAGGGACAACAACATTTGAATTATCATAAAAAACTTTTAAACCGGTTCTGAAACCATTGACAGACGATAAACTATATTTAAGAGGTGATGAACTGCCCTCTGCATATCTGCCTAAAAATCCAACACGCATAGCATAATCGTGTGTGGCATTTTTGTAATCGTCATTATTATATGCCATGTAAAAATTATTGATGTGTGGCTGTTTTACAGTTGCATCACCTACAGATATATCACGAATGGAAACATCAAGTAATACCTTTTGAATAGCAATATCTAAAACAACATGGTTACCTCCAATGCCGTGATACATTGTTGTACTTGCTAAATACGTACCAAACCCCGAATATGTATTTTCAAAACTTGATGCATCAAGTATCTGACTTGTTGAACCGTCACCACGTGCATGACGATATAAAGGATATTGAGGATTGTCATATACAAGAGGGAAATTCCTTGCAACGTCAACACCGCCTACTGGATTTTTACCACGTGCAATAATTGTACTCAGTATTTCTTCGTCAGTGCTGTATGTTGTTGATGATATAGCAGAGTGTACAGTCTTTAGAATGTAGTCTGCAGGGGTTTTTTCCTCATCGGTGTCAGTGATTGATGTTCCATCTTTTAATATGTAATCATATTTTGCCATTTTTATACCTCCTTATGTTGTAGGTTCACCCTCTAATAGTTTTATGAAATTGGGTTTGAAATCATATTCAGTTACACCAAGTATAAAACTCTCTGTGGTACTGCCAAAACTATCTGTACTCTGTGTAACCTGTGGTATGGGTTGGATTGCTGATGGTATGCACGGGTCAGGGATTGTTAAATCGTAACCTGTTGCTGAACGAACAACAAATTGATTTGACCCTATTACTGACCCTGAGAAACTTGATAGAGGGTCACACCTGAGGGAAACATAGTTTTTTCCGTGTGATAATGTCTGTGAGGTTATAAAGTAGTTTCTACCAAATAAACCGCTAACTGCATTTGCATTGATGTATGACCCTGCAACTATTATAGTGGGTGATATAACATCACACGGCTCAACAAGTGTTGCAGTTCTCTGTTCATGTGGCGAAAATGTTTTAGATACTTTGTTACGTGGGTCAGAGCAGTTTGCAAACTGGACTGTATAACTCATGTCATTGCCTCCTTTATGATATCGATTGATACGGGTTTGAACTTTGGTGACCTGAATGATAAACCGAATAACTTAAATGTATGCTCTGCTACAATTTTGTTTGCATATGTCAGATACCATTTTAATTTAGTGTAGTCCTGCACTGCAGGGTTGTTTTCTTTCAGCCCTGCTCTGTATCCGTACTTATAAGCATTACACAAACAAAAACAATATACTGCATAATCACCAAACTTGTCACGCATTTCAGTAATACATTCTTTGTGTCGTTCCTTTGTGTAATATTTACTCATGCTATAATTTCACCTCTTGCAAAACTGTTCACAATTGCATGACAGAGGTTTGTGTGTAATCTCAGTTCAATTTCATGAGATATGAGTGTACTGGACTCTGTCACACCGATGTTTCCGTGTGTGTGCTCTGTTGATTTGCTCTGTAAGTTTGCGTTACCTTTAACAACTGATTTGTCAGTCAAGGTCAGTGATGTTTCAATGAGGTTACTGTTTTGTGTTTCCATGTCAACACCGTTTATGTTTGGAGTTGCAGTTATGTCACTGTATTTGTCGTAGTTCTCCACAGGGTTGTAATTATGATACAGTGCTTGATATATTCTGTTTAGGTTCTCATGATTTGCTGAGAGCCAATAGTCAAAATATGTCTTAAAATCTGAAACTGATTTTATATGTACAAAATGGAAATAACTGAAATTGAATTTTAATGCAGATAAAAAGTCATTGGAGTAAATGAACTTTGATATTGTTGTTCCGTCCTCTGTGTATGTAACTGTTATCTGATAATCTGTTGATGGGTTTGTGATTTGTGTGAGAATGCTGTCAACTGTTTCAAGTCGGTGTTTTGGTTTAATCATTGTTTTCACCCTCCTGTTTGTCATTTCCCTCAGGGTTTGTTTCGTTTTCCTCAATGGTGTTGTTTACAGGGTTGCATTTAAGTTCCTCGATTTTATCAATCCATTTCCATGTATCGGTAAACTCTGCTGTAAGTCCTAATTTTTTTAAACCCTCATTTAAACAACGTGTCATTGATGCAGGTAGTATTGAACTGAATACATCAATGTTTCCTAATTCATCTGTTGTGATGTTTGCTGACTTTGAGAGCACATTATAAGGAACACCAAACAGTTTACATAAACGTGATAATAACTGTTCATGAAACATTGAGAGGTACTGCAAATTTTGTGCATATTCTGACTTACACAGGTCAATTGTCGTGAGTGTTGCAGGTGTGTTTGTATTAAAATTAAAATTAGCCTTGACTGTGTTGACTAGTTCACCGTTCAGAATATTTGTTAATACGTTCTCAAATTCGGTACGTGTGCCATCATCTTGAATAGCACCGACAGGTGCAATACGACAAAACTTGACATTGTTTTCAAGTGATGTGTCTGTATCTGCTAACATTGTTGCAAATCTCTGTATTTCTGTACATGGTGCAAGATATGAATTAAGATAACATACGGTACTGTTTTCGTCAGTTGTTATATCTCTGTCATACTGGAAATTAGCTTTTGTTGCAAGATATTCATGTGGGTACAGTTCATCCGGCTCTGGAATACCTACAAAATTACCGCCTGCAATAATCCACTTGTCAGGTGTTGAACCTCTTGACAATAATGCAGTGCCGTTATTGAGTAACACAGTGATGAGAGTGTTTTTGTAGTCCTCTGATAAACCTTTGATACTAAACATTGAGCATATAAAAGTGTAAATCATTGAGTTGTAATTGTTTTCCCTGTACAGTGCTTTTTTCTCTGTGGTCATTCCACTGTAATAATTAAATAATGGCATATTTTCAAAATCCATTGTTTACCTCCTATTATATCACAATCCCCTCAGAATGCTCTCCTGAGGGGTTTGTGGTTTGGATTGATGTGTATTATTATGAGCTTGATGCAGGTGTGTTTGTATAACCGCCACCATTTTCGCAAATTGCGATTACAGGGAGGTCACTGTTTACGATATATTCAAGCTGAGTGTTGTGGAAATAGTTTGTTACACCAAGTTCATTTGCAATTGGCTGAGCAGTAATCTGATGTTTATGCGATGTACAACCAAATGCACGCTCATCATAAATTACGGCAATTACTTTATCAACAGAGAGTGTAGCCCCCGTGCTGTCAATGTTTGCAATCTTGTCAGGGTCGTCTGCAAACTGGAAATATGGCATCACATGAATGTTTTCCACTGGAATTGCAAGATACTCAGGCTGGCGTGTATCATAGAGTGATGTGATGAGTGTATCATAGTAATCTGCACGAATAGCAAGATGTATCTTTGATGCAGGTGTAGAGGTTACATAACCTGTGTATGTTTTGTTAAATGCTCTGAGTTCTCTGTTGATACTCTTTACAAGGTTGATAAAATCAACTTTTGTTGCACCACTTGCCATAACCTTACAACACGGGGAACCCGTACCTGATGTGTATGTGTCAGAGATTTTATTAATTACAGCCATGTTAAATGCAAATGTCTGTAATCTGTCAACTGCATAATCATACTTTACACGTATAGCATTTTCAACGTGTGCAAAAAACTGTGACATTGCACTTGGTGATGTAAATGCTTCCTCAAACTGTTCGAGTGTACGTGTGATTTTCTGTGAAAATGTAATTGTCTTACCAAAGTATTTGGCTGAAACTGTAGGGAGTTCCTTACCAAAGAGTTTAGCAAAACTGTTCTGTGTGTTTACATTGTCAACATCAAACTTGAGTGACTCATCATAATCACCGACAGAGATGTTAATAACCTCTTTCAACCCTGCAAAGTCAGTTTCATCTCTGAAACAAGGGGGTGCAATACCCTCAAATTCTGCATCCTGATAAATTGTCTTTCTTACTTTATCAATAATATTGCTGAGAGTAAGGAACTGGTCAGAAAATGTTGTTGTACCTGATGTAATGGAACGCCCAAAGTCAACAATGTTACTGAGGTCATTCGCAAGAACTACTGCATCAGTTGCCCCTGTTTCCTCATTTGTTACTGCATATGCGTCATTGAGAATGTCTGCTATATCTTTTCTCTGCATAATTAAATCCTCCTTATGGACTATAGTATTTTCAATTGATATTAATTCAGCAATTGCCCACCCTACACGACACAAACACAGGTACTATCCTTTCCCTGTGTTGCTGATGTGCCACCCTATTTACTTTGTATTGTCCTCTGTTCTATCTGACCCAAACAGATAATTAACAACCACCATATACAGTGTGATGTATTCGGTAATGTGCTGTGTAGTACCTGACACAAACAAGTATATTAACGCTAATGATAGCATGACTGCAATTATGCCACGTGTTGAGGTCAGTTTGACATTCCTGCCCATTGATTATTATTCGACAGTGTCGAACTCATCAGGGTTTATCTCAGGAATGTATTCCTTTAATCTGTAGGAAAATTCAAGATACTTGCCATTCTTGACAACCTTTACAGCGTCAATAACAAGCTTGTTCCCTGTCTCGTTTGAGCAACCTGTCATAACACCTATTGCCTTATATGCACTACGCTCATTTGGAGTGTTAACCCAAAACTCATTACCGTCAGTGTCTGACAGAATGAAAGATGCAGACATAAAGTCACCTCTTGCACCTGACTGTTTCTTGAATGCTGAATATTTGCAGTCATACCACTTGTCAATAACGAGTGTGTCAATTTTCTTTGTGCCGAGTGAATTTTTCTTTGTAGCCATAATATGCCTCCTGTGTTTGTACCCTGTACAGGGTTATGGTATTTGGTTTATGATTACTGTCTTTCCAGTATGCCAACATGATTTTGTGTCTTTCCACAATGTCAAGGTTCTCTATTACAGAGTGTTTGTAGTCTTTCCTACAGTCAGTATATAAAATCAAAGGATAAAATTGTGTGACTTTAAGGTTTTCACACATTTGACCTATGAAATAACACAAGATTTACAGTCACTGTGCAACCCTGACAGTACTAAACACACTCAAATTCATGGTACTTGTATAGATATGTCATATTGACTGTATTGCCATGCTGTTGTTGTCTGTGTGTTACAGTGTCGTTCCTGTGATTATCATGATAACACTAACTCCTTGAAATGTCAACAGGTTAAAATATATTTGTGAATGTTGTATAAAGAGATGTGCATGATTGTTGGACAGTATGCACAATAAAAAATCGGTTAAAAGGTGTATAAGTCCAATATTTT
>JAZLIT010000175.1:0-8024 GCA_045617525.1 Solibacillus sp.
CCAAAGTAACGTGGATTTAACTATGTAGCTCTTCCCTAATTGGGAGGGGCTTTCCTTTTCGAAAGGTGGGCTATTTGATGAAGATTATTATTAAGGATGAAGCATTAAAATGGTTTTATGATGAAATGGAGGCTATGCCGGGAGATTATATACGTTTTTATGCGCGATACGGCGGCTCTTCCCCTTTTCACGAGGCCTTTTCACTTGGCATGAACCGCGAACAACCGCATGAAATCGGCGTTAAAAGTGAGATTGAAGGCATTACGTTTTTTATCGAACACAGTGACTTATGGTTTTTTGAGGAACACTCCCTCATCGTGTCAGTTGATGCAAAGCTAGATGAATTAGCCTATAGTTACGAAAAATAATGAGAAAGTTAGAGCGCTAATATTCTCGTTATATTACATAAGTAAGAAAAAGCATGCGAATCTTAATTAAAGATTCATATGCTTTTTTTATTGGGCATTTCAGAAAACGATTAAATTTGAAAATCAAGCGCTTCCTCTGCATAGTGCCATACATATGGCGTTTCTTGGTATATGTAATAGTTAAGCCAGTTGTAAAACAGTAGATTTGAATGCGCGCGCCATGTATTTTTTGGTGTTTTTGTTGGATCGTCTTGAGGGAAATAATTGACAGGCATTTCAACGTTCGTTTCCCCTTTTTCAATGTCTCTCTTATATTCATCTGCAAGTGTCGTTGCATCATATTCCAGATGCCCCGTTATCATAATATGCTTATTATCCTTCGACTGCACGATAAACACCCCTGCGTCATCCGAGTAGCTTAAAAGATGAAGATCTGGATGTGCCTTCACTTCATCCAATGAAACCGACGTATGGCGTGAGTGCGGCGCGACATACTCATCGCTAAAGCCACGCACTAAGTCGACCGTTAAATCTGTGATAACATGCGAATATACACCAGAGCACTTTTTAGGGAGCTCGAATTTACCGATGCCGAAATGATGGTAAAGTGCCGCCTGTGCTCCCCAACAAATATACATAGTAGAAGTGACATGCTCCTTAGCCCAGTCCATAATGTTAGTGATTTCTTCCCAATATTGTACGTGCTCGAATTCCATTAATTCAACGGGTGCACCTGTAATAATCATGCCATCAAAGCGGCGATGCTTGATTTCATCAAATGTCTTATAAAAAAGTTCTAAATGCGATTGTGAAACGTTTTTCGAGGCATAACTCGCCGTATTTAAAAAGGTCACATTCACTTGTAATGGCGAATTGCCCACTAAACGCAGTAATTGAAGCTCGGTCTTTTCCTTTTCAGGCATTAAATTGCACACTAAAATATTAAGCGGACGAATTTGCTGTGTACGTGCTCGCTCTTCATCCATAATGAAAATCTTCTCTTGTTTCAACAGCTCCCCAGCTGGTAAATGCTTCGGTATATTAATCGGCATTTCAGTAATTCCCCCTCAAAATAAAAAAACTAACGTCTCCTTGTGAAAAGAAGGCGTTAGCTTAGACGCGCGTTTCTTATCTTCCAAGGAGAGCCCTTGCAGGATTTAGCACCTTTCTAATTGAATTAGAGGTTGCTGAAGCTTCATCGGGCCATTCCCTCTGCTTCTCTGGATAAGTTTATTAAATTTTTATTATCGTATCACTAAAAACAGAATTGTTCAATAACTACTTTTGTTATTTATAGTCATTAGTCCAATTGACACGCTCGTGTTCGTGAATAAACGTTTCAAGCACACTATCCCATTCACCTGTAAACGTATTGTACACGCGGCCAAATAGGCGATCATCACGTTTGTCCTTCAGAATGAATAGTAACAGAGGTATGTCGTGAATTTGGATTGCTTCATGAGCTGTTAGAGCTGTAATATAAGTGATGATTTCTTCATTTTGCTCGTCAGCAACGGGTACGTTTTGCATAGCTGAAGCTTGCAACTGCTCGATAATGCGAGTTTCGTTTAAATATTTAAGCTCTTCATCTACGTAAGAAAGTGGATCAGGAAGCTCGTCAATTTCAAGGATTGCATCTAAGTTCCCGTCCAAGATGCCCTCATGAATGGCGCTATATTGGACTTCTTCTGTAACAAGCTCAAGTTGTTCCTCGTAAACACCTGCCGCGAGTTGCTGTTCACCCTTTTCAGTCAATCTATAAACGCCTTCTTCATCTTTTGTGATGATTTTCGCCTGGTGCATTTTTTTTGTCAAATCTTCGATAAATAAAGACTCGACTAATAAGATCGTTGCAAGTACATCTGTATCCTTTATTGGAGCGCGTTGAAACGATAGTAGCATCATCTTCATTAATATATCCATTGGCGTTTTAATGATTGGGTGATAGCTGACATTGACAGTATGCAACGGGAATGTAAATTGCTTTGTATCAACAATTATTGCGTCATGCTGTTCGATTAATTGCTGCTTGAGGGCTGCCCTAGTTGCTGTTAAGTTCATGCTTCAATCGCCTCCAAATTACGGTAACCTGCTTGTTTTTTCACTTCTTCTACTACATGCGCATACATATCACGCGTTTCCTGCTTTTTCGCCTTTTTAGTGAACATTTCAGTACTGCCTAAGCAAATTAACAGCTCACGCGCACGTGATAATGCAACATTTAAACGACGATAATCCTTCGCGAAACCGATATCACCCTGGCCGTTGTTATTACGTACCATACTTACAATGATGACATCCATCTCCATACCCTGGAACTTATCAACCGAGCCAGTTCGAATGTGTAGATGTGGCAATTGAAGCTCTTGCTCAATCATGCGGTTAATGCGCTTTACTTGCTCTGCGTAGAAGCTAATTACACCAATAGATTTTAGTGAGCCGTCATCCATAAGCCCTTGTGATTTCGCATTAGCGGTTGCTTCATTCAATTTAATTAGCATGTTTCGAATCTGTTTAAGCTCAGCGTCGTTAAATAAACTCGAGCCACCCTGCATACGCTCCTCGAAATAAGGAGCCTCGTTAGGTACGTCAATCCATAAGAGATGATTGCTACGGTCAAATAGTGATGTTTCGAGTAAATGGTCACGAGCAGCATCGCTATCGGGTAAACCGCATTGTAACTCCTCATTGGCGTTTTTATAAAATGGCGCGATTGTTTTCATAATATTTTCATGCATACGATATTGAATCGCAAGCATTGTTTTATTCGTGTTAGGTACTATTTTATAAAGACGCTCGAATAGTGATTCTTCGAGTAATTTCTCTAATTCACGCTTTTGCTCAAAGGTATTACTGTCTTTAATAACCTGCTCAAGTGTTTCCTCAAATGTTTCATCGCCTATTAGCGGTGGTAACTGATGGTGATCCCCTACTAAAATGATTTTCGATCCCTTTAGCATCGGCAATAAAAGTTCTGGTGGAGTCGCTTTTGATACTTCGTCGATAATGACTACATCAAATGTCGGATAGTTGTCCATAAACTGCTTATTAGCAGAAGCTACACATGTTGTCCCGATTACATTTGAGTGTTTAACGTACAGCTTACGAATTTCATCTAAATCATAGTCACTTGCCTGCTCCAGCATCGTTTTCCATTGTAATTGGATATCAGCAGTCATTGGTAAGAGCACGATTTGTGTTTCAATGGTTGCTTGTAGCTCAGCAATTTTCTTTTGACGAAGTACGCATGCTTGGCGCGCGTCTTCTGGATTCGATTTTAGACGTTGATCCAGCTCTGTATACGTTTTTTCAAGTTGTATCCCGTCGCTATTTACTAGCTTTTGTGCGTCTTTAATCGTTTGCAAGGCCGTATCAGCTTCAAGTATTTGCGTGATTAACGGTGCCAGCTGTTGTTGCCCCTGTATAATTTCCTCACTATATTGGGCTAGTTTACCTAGTTGTTCTTGTAGGTAGCGCTGTTCACGGTCTAAGCGTAGTCGATCAGCTTGAATTAACTCTATTTCGCGTGCTGTAGGCATATTTAAATCGGATAAGTGCAGTTCACTTACCGTTAAGCGACCTTGTAGACGCTGTAATTCGTCACGATGCTTTTGGCTACTCGCTGCGCTAGCACCGGCTTGCTCCTTAAATTGCTTGGCGATTTCCTGTTTTAACTTTGTGAAGATTATTTTCGTTTCCTCAATCATTTTTGTGAATGCCACAAATTGCTGCTCGATATAAATATTCCTCATATGGAGACCTTCAACTGTGCGTAGGCCATTGTCTTTATTCAATTTTTTGGATTCAATTACTTTGTCTAGCTTTTGTAAGAAAGTATCGACTTCTGGAATTGAATAGTTGTGATTTCCTGGCAAGGCTACATGGTCCACTGTAATGCCAATCACGGTTGCGCAATACGTAATTTTTTCATGAATGCGCACTTTAATCGCATTTAGTGACTTATACTGCTCATAGCTTTCCTGTAGCTGATCTAGTCTAGCAAGTAAGCGGTCCATCGCAAAACTACGTCGTATCGCATAGTCAATCATAAATTGCTCGATTGCCGCGACTTTTGTAAGACTGGCAACTTTCACAAGTGCGTCATTATGTGTTGAATCTATAGATGTTTCTCTTGTTAATAAAGCTTGTTGGCTTGCCACTTGCTTCTGCAGAGCAATAATTTGCTGCTGTAGCTCTGCTGCTTCAAGCTCTTTTGTCACCTGTGTGTAGTCTTCTTTTAGGTGCTCGAGTTTCTGTTTTTGAGAAGCATAGTGTTGTTCATCGCCTAGTGCAGCTTTGGCTGTATGAACCTTTTTATCAATGCTTTCTTTATTTTGGATGAGCGATGCATAGTTAGCTTCTGCGGCTTCTTGTTGTGCTTTTAATTGCACGAGCTGTTTTTTTAGCTCGGAAATTTGCTTTTTGACGCTTGGAAGCTGCTGTTCGGCTTCTTTTTTCAGTACAATTTCAAGGTCCAGCATTTTGATTTTGGCTTCAAGGTCAGAGGTTTCCTGGTTTAGGTCCTGTAATGTGTCCTGTAGTTGTTGTTCTTTTACTGAATGATTTGCAATTTCAGCGCAAATGGCTTCATAGGTCTGGTTTTTCCAGTACAAGGCTACATTTTCTTCGATAAATTTCTTGCCTTCTTCTTCAATTGCTTCTGTACGACCATAACGCAAAATACGGATGTCTTTATTGGATAAAAGACGACTTAATGCATTATCGACCGCTAAATTAGACTGCGATGCGACAAGTGTTTTAAGACCCGCCTTAGCATTTTGATAACAAATTTCCGAAATAACAGTTGTCTTACCTGTTCCCGGAGGCCCTTGGATAACGTATAAATCCTCTGCTTCCATTGCACCAGTGACCGCCGCCTGCTGAAATTCATTTAATGTATTATTAAATTCAAGTGGTTCAAGCGTGTTACGTTTGGCAATCGTTGGCTTATCCTCGAATAAAATCGTTTCTAAATTGGCGTTCGCGGCTAAGCCTTCTTTTAAACGCTCAAATCCTTTTAAAAGACGTCTTAACTGAGATTTTGTCGATGCATTTGAAAATTCGACATCCTGCACGGTTAAATCGAGATCCCCTTTACGTGCTTTTGAAGCAATATCAGGCTTTAGCTCGATTTCGACGAGTCGTTCGCCGCGAGTTACTTTAATAACTTCCCCAATTTCCTGGTGCATGCCACGAATGCGCGTACTTAATCCTTTCAACTGCTTCCACTGGTTTTTTTCGATATTTTGAAGCGTAATCGTTAATCTTGAACAATCAGACGACAACGAAGGCTTTGAAAACTTCGCCTGAATATCATCAATTGCAGCATTTTTATCAAGTACCTTCAAGTAACCTTCCCAGCTTGAAATACGCTTATTAACATAATCAAAGCGGTCTTTTGAAACAGGTAGTTCGGCAAGTACTTGGATGAAATTATCTGCATATTTATGCCCGTTAATGCGTGTTGGCACAAAATGAATACGCATTTTTTCGCGGCGATTCGTCGCTACGGGTGTCCCTTTCCCACGTGTTCGGAAACTTTTGGCCACTAATCCACTTTTTAAATCAAATAAACAATCCATAATAACAACACGTTCTGGGAATTTTGCAGCTAGCTTCGTGTTCTCCTGTGGATCGAAATAGAGCCCAAGTTGAATTTGATTGTTGTCGATTGATTCTTTTTCTATATAAACCGTAAAGGCTTTTTCTAAGTTAAATAAGGCATGTTCATCTTGAAAATGCTGTTTTATCGCCTCGCGCGCCGTGTTTGTCAATACGATATGGCACCGGATAGCGTTCATTGTAGCGTTTGTCATATGCGAACATACCTCCCTTCATTTCATTTCACAGACTTTCATTATAGCAAGACGAGCGGCTCTCGTGCATTAAAATTATTCGAATTTCATGTGAAAAACTGCAGCATCAGTCCTAATGTTTATTTGCAGAGATGTGTGCATATGCTTTAGAGCCACTATATCGCAAGGGAGATTTGAAAAAGCCATCTAGCACTTGGAACATGTCTTTACCACCTTAAATTGGGGCTTGGATATGGGGGGAATATATTTAAATTAAAAGGTCCTAAATCCCAAGGTCGATAGTTAATTTCATTAGGTGTCTCGGCAGATTTAAGCGGATTTATAGCGCTAAGCATTTAACAAGTTCCCAAACGAGGGTTTAGGAACTTGTTATAATAAGACTATAGAAATTTCAAGACCTTAAAATCCACGTCATAAACGAGAATAGGTGATTATATTGACTGAAAAATTTATCGAAGTTGTAAATGGAAACCTTTGGACAAAAAAAGTTGGACAAGGCATTCCCGTTCTTTTAATTAGTGGTGGTCCTGGGGTGTGCAATTATCTAGAGCCAGTTGCTGAGCTTATAGAAGAAGTTTGCGAAGTTATCATGTTTGATCCAAAAGGCTGTGGACGCTCCAGTTTCAATGGGAATGACTACGATATCGAGTCTTGTATTAATGACATGGAAGCAATTCGATTCGCGTATGGCTATGAAAAGTGGCTAGTCATAGGACATTCTTGGGGAGCAGACATAGGGCTTGCTTATACGTTGTTATACCCTAAATCCATTATTAGCTTTGTTTCTATTTCGGGAACTGGTATTCAAAATGATAGAGACTGGAAAGATACATATAACCGAAATAAAGTGAAATTTAATGAATTGATGCCAGATTTTAAATACGAGGTAAATAAGGCGGTGCATCGCGCTCTCTTAAACTCGTGGAGAACATATATTAAAAACTCAAACTTACTTAAACAGCTTTCACAGATGGAAGTATCGACATTATTTATTTATGCCGAAAACGATATACGACCTTCATGGCCTATTAGACAACTTTCAACACTTATTAATCATTCGCAATTTATTGAAATACAAGGAGCCGAGCATTATATTTGGCTTCAAAATAAGGAGAGTGAGAAATTATCTGAAATTCTCAAGGATTTACTTGCTTTCCATTAGAATGTAAAGTACACTTCACTTAAAGTAAAGCCAACTTTACATACGAAGGAGGATTTACTATCAAAAATAATATTAAAGTTTTACGAGCTCAACGTAATATGACGCAGGACCAATTAGCAGAAAAACTGTCTGTTTCTAGACAGACAATTATTTCACTTGAAAAAGATAAATACAACCCGTCCATTATTTTAGCTTTTAAATTAGCAGAAATTTTCAACTGCAAGATTGAAGATATATTTATTTACGAGGGGGATTTTGAATGAAAAAAGCACGCGAAAATCAACTAACATACTTATTTTTAGCTATTATAATGATTCCACTAAGTATTTATATTAATTACCCGTATATTGCAAATGATGTATTTCCAGAAGGAGTTTATACTTTTTTCTTGGGAACAAGTGCGTTAATGATGTCTTATTTGTCACCTCATTTGTTTCCGAGAGATGAGCGTGCAAAAGAAATTGTAGGTAAGAGTATGACCGTAAATTATTATACATTATTCGGGTCAATCTTCATTCTGTTTCTATTAACTGGCTCACTAG
Organism: Solibacillus sp.; assembly: GCA_045617525.1. Taxonomy (GTDB): domain Bacteria; phylum Bacillota; class Bacilli; order Bacillales_A; family Planococcaceae; genus JAZLIT01. Next base: position 7,889 of record JAZLIT010000175.1, read on the forward strand.
GATCTATTGCTTTAAGTGCTACGCAAGTTTTATTAGTTTTATTCTGCATTATGATTACATCAATTCCATTAACGATGATGATTTATTCGAAACTAATTTAATGATTAACCTATACAAATAAACGTTCCCAAATAAA
>JAZLIT010000176.1:0-32208 GCA_045617525.1 Solibacillus sp.
CTAAAATTTAAGTTAGTTAGGTTCTTTGATATTTTCTCTATATTTTTGGTATAACTGTGTAACTATGTGCCTTGCATCTTTACAATCTTTGCAATTATCTTCGGTCATTTCTTCCATTAAAGCAATGTAAAAATTTTGGAGTACAATGTATGTTGTTTCATCAACAACCCTATTTCTTTCGCCTAAAGTAATTTCTCTATCGTGTTTTACTAGCCAACCATTTGCTTGAAGATACATAATACAAGCATCTTGTGTGAAATCTTTTAGCATAAAATGAGTGTCTGTATCTTCTGTTTCTCCATTTATACAAGTAGAACATTCTTTACAATCAAAAGTCATTGTTTATCTCCTATTCTTTATCACATTTTGTTACGATATTATGCCACCATTTTTCTTAAATTCTACAGCAAAGGTATATGTTGCTGTGTCTGTTGATAACATTGTTATATTTAGCTTTCCACTATTTAAATACACATTATATACTTTTACATTTAATGGGTTGTAATGAGATGCATACCTAGTTGTTACAATAGGTATATAATCTGTACTATTTACACCATCTGGAAGAGTTAATAACAGACTTTTTGAAGTATTTGCTGTTAATGTAACGCTAAGTGTATATGCTTTATCCAAACGTTTTAAACTATTGTTTATAGTATCTTCTGCAGCTTTAGCTCTGGCCACTTCAGCGTCTATAATTTCTTTTATAGTTTTAGCTTTGGCGGCAGTTACTACTAAATCGCTTACAGTGGTTTCATTTATGTTATAAGTTGCAAGCTGGAACTCAAAAACACCATTCTTATAATTAGCGTCATACTCTTTTACAAGTTCGCTTCGTGTTGTGACTGCTTCTGTCATAAATTCCACCGGCTCAGAACTGCCAAGATCTAAACGAACCCAAAGCTGGCCCTTTTTTGAGCCGCCGCCGCTTGTCTCTACTTCAATGTCCTGTCCTACTATCTCCACCAGACCGCCTAAAAGCCTTATATAGCCGTCTGAAATATGCAAAAGGTTAAGTCCTAAGCTTGTTATATTACAGCCTTCTATTACACCGTTATAGCCGTTATCGTATAATATTCTGTCGTCGGTTGGTGTTACCGTGCTGTCTTCCCATTGTACTAATTTAATCATTTAAACCTCCTAAACCGCTGTCATTGTTGCCATATATACATTTCCATAGTGATCTGTTGTCGCATGTGCACCAGCGAAGCCCCATCTTATTGTCTGCCCTGCTGTCATAGGCACCTCAAAAGAACCGCTTCGTTGATTAGAAACCAGCACGCCATTTCGATATACAAAATAACTTCTTGTATCTTCAGACGGAAAGCTCCATTTGAAATAAACAACTCCTGTTTCTGGAACCTGCCAGCTTTCATTATAATCATAGTTATTATTAGGCTCTGTATGCTTTAAATCAGCCATATGTGGGGTGTATGCCAGCGTACCTGTTGCGCTTAATATTTCTCCGTTGCTTTTTACTGCAATTTTTACACCCTTTTTTATGTTTGCCGCAGCTAAATTCGAAGCGCTAACTGCTCCTACTGTTACACCGCTTAAAAACTTGCCACTGTCAGGACTAATTGTTTGCGCTGTAGTTTTTGCATAAGCTGTTTTAGTTTGCGTAGGTGTTGCGTTAACTGTAACCTTACCAGAACCATTATGATAACCAGCAGGCACTGTGTATTCCTGCTTTGCTGTACTTGGTGTGAACGTTTTACTTACAGCGCCATTATTAGGCATTGTTCCTGTGCCTACTTCGTCTCCTGTGTCTTTTCCTAAATATGTTTTTCCACTTAATACGTGGCCTTTTTCTGCTGTTGCTTCGTCGCTTGTGACTCCGCCGCCGTATTTCATCAATAAACCTTCAGCCATATTATGCCCCCTTAATAATTAAATTTATTGCAGTTGCTGGGCGCTTGTTGTAACAATAAAATGTTACTGTGCCGTCATCAGTTACAAGTCTATCTATACAAGCATATGCTTTGTTCATATCTTTATAGCTTGCAGCGCTTGGCGTTCCTGGTGTTCCCATTGCTACAAACGGCCTGCTTTTCTTGTCCATGCGTGGCATTTTAATTGTCTGCGTATATGGTGCGCTGGTTGTCCATCCGTTAACCGGCAATGTCACAAAATTAGTCTCCGCCAAATCGTTTACAACCAACTGACTTATAGTGTTTTCGTTTATCTTATATGTGGCTAGCTGCAGCTCATAAACACCGTTATCAAAATTGGCGTTTACGTCTTTAGTTAAAGTAGTCAATACTGCTGCCGCCTCTGTCATTATTGCAGCTGGTGTTATACTGTCAAAATTTAAACGGATCCATATTTGACCGTTTACAGTACCGCCGCGCGATACTTCACACTCTACGTCGGTTTGCTCAACTTCAATAAGGCCACCGCGCATTTTTATATATCCCTGTGCTATTCTTAGTTTGTTTGCTCCTATGTGGCTTATTTCGCAGCCTTTAATTATTCCGCAAAAGCCATTGTCATATAATATTCTGTCGTCGGTTGGTGTTACCGTAGAACCTTCCCATTGCACTAATTTAATAGCCATTCTATTTCAGTCTCCTTTTTAATATTTTAGTTAACTCCAGACGAATAGCGCCAAACATCAAAACGCAAGTGCCGTTCTTCTTAGATAAACCAGTAAAAATGGTATTGTATACATTTTCTCCGCGTATTATTTGCACGTTTTGCCCTATTCTGTACTGGCTAGCATTTACCAAGTCGTCGTCTTCCTGCACGGTTATCTCTATCAAATTGTTATATGCTGGCGGTGTCAGGTCTCGCTCTGCTCTCTCTCGTGATCTCTGCGCCCATTCTTCGCTTTTGCATCTAATAACAGAAAAAGCAAACACAACCGGAGTAACTCTGGAAGCTGGCGCGGTTGTTATATTTCCGTTTGCGTCTCTGTAAAATGTGGCGCGCTCTCCTGCTCCATTCGGGCTGTCGTTTATAATCGTTTCTTTGTTTGTGGCATTGTCGCTGTTTTTAATGACAATATTTTTGCCAATTACGTTTGGCAAATCCGCTTCTATAACACGTGGCAATGCTACAACCTTTCCCACGGTTACATTTATTTCTTTTTTTCCGAGGTCTAAGCTAAAATTCACAGCTATTCCATACCGTTTTAGTGCATCCACGCAAACATCGAAAATATTTATAATTAGCTCGTCTGCCTCTTCTCCTATGGTTCCAGCTGTTGTGCTCGTCTTTTTGCAAGTCATGCCTTTTACGTTCTGGAACGTGTCGGGGTTGTTTATAAATGTTTTGGTTATAGCATTTACAAGCCAGTCTTCTACGCTGTTATATGCTCCTATTTCTGCGTCTACGTCTAACAATGATATAAACGGCTTAAACTTTATTTTCTTTGTCTTCTCGGTTGTTATAGCCGTAACAATACCAGCGAAGCTTTCACTATTTGTGAAACTTTTAATTGATATAATATTTCCGACTTCAACCTGTGTTTGGCTTAATAGCTCAACTGTGTTTGTTGTTGGGCTCAAATAGTCGTCTTCATAAGAAAACGCCGGGATCTGTTGGCTCCCGACGTATTCAAAGTCAGTATTAAAAAATTCTACGTTATACAGTCTCATATAGTTCGCGCCTCTCCAAATATAGTTTTATGTCGTTTGTGCCTTCTTGTGATACTCTTACAATATTTCGCCCATTTTCCAGCAATAAAAAGCGCTTTGTCGAAAAGTCGCTGTATTGGTAGCGGTCCACTACATTTGCGCCGTTGTGGTCCATTTCTTTTATGCTATATGGAATTGTTGTTGTGTCAATAACTAAACGGCGCCCTTCTGCTACTTGGCAATTTACTTTACCGGTGCAGCATTTTTCGCCGTTTATGAAATGAGACCATGAAGGATTTGTGCATGGCCCTATTAAAACTAATTTTGTAGGGCATGACTTAAGGCTGGCCACGTCCATTGTTAAAGTCGAGCTGGTATTGTTTGAATAAATATAATTATATTTATAATTGTATATTTTACCGTAGCCTGTGGCGCCTTCGTTGCGGACTTCAAATGTCTTATACCATAGTCCGTGGGTGGCTATTTTGACTTTGCAATATAGCCCGCCCACCTCTTTTTCGCTCTTTTCTATTTTGTCAATTGAAGCCTCGATATAATACACGTCATCCGTAACATACATAAGTGTTAACGGTGTATAGTCGATAAAGCGCACAAATTCACGATATTGTGAATACTCAGGCATAAATATTTTTCCTTCTATGCTCGCCTGCTTCAAAGTGTCTGTTAAAGTTACAAAGTTATTGCCTATAAATTCATAGCTTTTTTTGTGCTCCATGCCCAGTCCTGAAACTGAGTGCATGAAGCTTTCTTTTAAACTGTTAAGCGATATAGTGTCGCCGTTGCTGTTCATCAAATAAAATTCTCTAATATTCATTAGTCCATAGCACCTCCCAGCGCTCTGTTAAGTTCTAAAGCCTTTGCATTTGCTGCATCAATAGCCGACTGCATAACACTGTTAACTGCATCCACTAGGCTGTCTCTTTGCGCTTCTATACCGCCTTTGATACCATCCGCGAATGACTGGCCCAGACCTTTTCCCGTTGAACTCTCGCCGCTCGAATCTATTCCTAAAACATCCTGCGACGCTGACACGGCACCTTCTGCTACTGTTGTGCTGGATGTTTGCACACCTGTTAAGCCGTCAAGTATTGCCTTTGCCATACCTTCAACACCAGCACCCGCAACGGTTATAAGCTCGCCCATTGTCTCTGCGACGTCTTGGTTTATGTCGTCGTCTGTCTTTATGGTCTCAGTAACAAGCGCGTCCATTTTGTTTGTATAGTCTGTTTCAAAATCAGCCATTTGTCCTGCTAAACGGTCCAGCGCGACTTGCTGATCTGTCCAAGCGTCCATAACTTCCTGGTATGCGTCCGTGTCTTCTTCTGCTGCCGTTACCAGTTCGTGCAAATAACCTGCGCCTTCTATTCCCATTTGCTGGATAGAACCCAAAAGGCCTTCATCTAGCATGCCATCTTCTACCAACTGCATAGCGGTTGTCATGTCGTCGGCGTATTGGTTCATAACGTCAGTCTGGCTTTGCAGATTTGTTGCCATTTCGCCAACGGTCAATTCCGACTCTCCGCTTAGCTCTTCAAAAAGTCCTATCTGTCCGCCGAGGCTTTCCTCTGCTGCCTTCTTTGCTTCTGCGTATTCAGTCTCTAGCGCTTGCAGTGCTCCGACTGTATCGCCTGTCATTGTCACAAAGCGGTCACGCCATAACACGGTTTTATTTGCCTGCTCTTCAAGGGCTCCGCTAGTTGTTGCAACCTGTGACTGATACCCTGTCATTGTGGCGCTTACTGCATCATACTGTCCTTGTAATTCTGCCAGCACGCCCTCTTGTTCTATTGCCTGCCCATCGAATGCTTCCGCGGCTGCTTTTGCACTGTTGTAGTTGTCTTCTAACTGCTGGATAGAATAACCAACGTCATCAATCCAAACATATTGCTGCTCATTGTTAAGCGCGTTTTCGTACTGCTCCTCCCAGTATGCCGCATTCTGCCAGCTTTGCGCCGACTGCTCCAGGATCTCATTTTTCGCTTTTTCTGCGTCGTATATCTGGTTGGCAATGTCTGCCATGTCCGCTTCTGCTGCCTGCACTAATAAAAGCGCCTGTCTGTTCTCGATTTGCTTCTCGATTTCTGCATTTGTTGCGGTCAGGTGTCCTGTCTCTTCATCCAGCGCCAAGTTAAGATCTGGCATTGCTCCGTTTAACTGGTCAACTATGGAAGCCATGCGCGACTGTTCGTCATTACTGAGTGTTTGCTGGCTGTTAAGGTCTAGCAGTTCGTCTTTTAAACTCTCAATAGTTGCCTGCTCAGTTTTTCGGCTGTCTATTGTCTCCTGCTTTGCGTCTACAAACTCGCGCTCCTGCTCTATAAGCGCCTCGTTTTTCTCGATTAGTGCGCTTGTCTCGTCTGTTACCTCGTTTATGTCTTTTATATACATAACTAAGGCGGTAACTACTCCACCTATGGCAGCAGCTATCCATCCCCACGGGCTCGCATTTTGTGCAGCATTAAGCGCAAGCTGTGCTATTGTGGTTCCTTCTGTTACTGCCTGCAATGCTGCCATTGCTGCGCTAATACCAGAAACAATTGTAGTGCCGACTTTAAATGCGATAAAGCCTGCAGTCATACCGCCCAAAATTGGGATAATCTCGTCTGCATGGTCTATAATCGTTTCAAGTGCTGAAACTAGCGGCGGTATAACGTCGCTCACTAGCTCTATAAGGTCGTCTTTGTTGGCTAATATAGCCGCCTCTATACGCTCCGCACCTTCGGTCACTGTGTCGGCCATTTCAACGCCTAGCTGATTTTTTACAGTGTCGCCAAGCTTAGATAAACGCTCCAGCGCGTCGGATGTATCAACAAGCGCATCTATTGTCTCGTCTTCCATTACATAACCGAGGTCGGTTGCCTCTTCCTTTAATGCTTGGAAACCTTCTGAACCAGCTTGAATAAGTGTATTTAAACTTTGTGCTGACTTTCCGAATATATCCATCGCCAGCGCGTCGCGTTCTGTTGCGTTATCAATGCCCTTTAATGCGTCGATAACTTCCCAGTACACCTCTTCACTATCTCTCAAGCTTCCGTCTGCGTTCTGTACTGCTACACCTAAACGCTTATAAGCTGCCTCGTATTTCTCAGAACCGCTGGCAGCGTTGCTCATTGCTCGCACATTCTTTGCCATTGAGCTAGTGACGGTCTGTACTGATACGTCTAACAACTTTTCGGAATAATAAAGCGCTTGTATCGTGTCAGTTGCTACGCCTGTCTGTGTGCTTAGTGTTTTTACGTCGTCGGCAAAATATGCGGCATTTGTTGCCATATCTACCATACCTTCGGCCACCTGTCCTGCTAGATCTGCTAGTTTCTGGAAGCCTTGCACAATTATTTCACTTGCTACATTGGCCTTTAATACGTCGCCAAATGATAACGCTTTCTGGCTTGCATCTTCTGTCTTGTCTCCGAACTCCTGCAGGCTTGCGTTGCTTCTGTCAAATGGGTTTTTAACTTCTTCCAGCGCTTGCCCGGTCTTCTCTACTTCGCCTTGCAATTTTGACAAATCAGCCTGTGCATAATTAAGGCCAGTCTGCCAAGAAGAAACGGCAGCAGTATTTTTGTTGTATGCCTGCTCTGCATTGTTAAGTTCGCCCTGCAGTTTAGCTACAAGCTCTTCTTGCACTTTTATTTCTTCGTTTGACGCTTCGCCGCTGGTCTTCATTGCGTCCAGTTCTTGCTTTGCTTTTTCAAGCTCTGCACTGTACTGCTCTACTGCCTGCGCACTTTCGCTCTGTCTGCTCTGTGCTGCTTCCAGCGCCTGCGCGTACACGTCAACTTTGTTCTGCTGCGTTTCGAGCTGTTTATTCAGTATGTCATACTTTGCAGTCAACGCCTCTAAACTGTCCTGATTATCGGCAAACGTAGCATTTGCTAGTTGCATTTCTGACTTCAATTCTTTTTGATCTGTTGTTATGTTTTTGAGCGCCTGACGGTATTCTTTTTCGCCTTCAAGTACAATTGACGCTCCAATTTTCGATAATGCCATTTATAAGTCCCTCAAACTCGCTACTTTTTGTGGTTGCTCCATCTCTAAGGCATACATGCCTTGCTTTTCCAAATTAAAAAGCTTTTTGTATAATCTAAACTTGTCTATAAACTCGCCTAAATACATATGACGAGCTTCTTTTTTTGTATGTCCCATGCTTCGCATAGCTACTAGTTCCACCCAGTCAAAGTCCACAGGCGCTGCTTCTCCTTCGTCTTCTTCGGCGCTCTGCTGGGTTTTTATTTTTTTGTGGCCATGCTCCTGTAAAACTCTTTTGTCAGTTCTAACGCCAACGCAAAAGGGTTCATGTCGCACAACATAACTATTTTTTTATTTGTTATCTTCTCAACTGGTCTGTTCTCTAGTTCTGCCTCTATCTGCAGTCCTTCCTGAACACATAAAGGCAAAAAGAAGTTCATTGCATCCATGCTCGGCTCTACTTTTTTATATAAAGTATTCCCTTTGCTGTCCTTCTTTGGTTCGCCTTTGCTGTTTTTTATTATTTCCCTACCAGTTAATGCCATTTCAAATGCTGCCAGCGTGCCGAACTTTTCCTGCACCTGTGCAAGTACAAAATTATCGCATTTTAGGGGGTATTCTGCCCCGCTTAATGTAATGCGTGCTAAATTGTCCATGTTTCCCTCCTTTAACCCAAAAAAAGGGCGGTATGCGCCTTTTTTGGTGCCTCCGCCCTAGTGTTCTTCTTACGAAGCGCTGCCGCCAAGCTGTGTCTTAACCCATGCCTCAGCAAGTGCCTCTGTTGTGAAGCCGTACTTCTTCTTTCTCCAGTCGTTGCTTACGTCGTCTGTGATAGCAGAACCGTTAAGGTTTGGCTTCTTAAATGTGATGCTGTCCTCTTTTGTGTTATATGTATCTGCTGCCTCTGAGAACTTAACTTTAAGAAGCACGCAAGCGTCATATGTTCCGTCTGAGTTCTTAGCAGTAAAGCCATAGCCTACAAAATTAGCTACGTCATTTCCGTTTGAAGTCTCAAGTCCTTCTGTGTCGTCGATAGTATGACCGAAGAGAACCTCTGCTGCCTTAAGTGGCATTCTTGTTACGCCGAGTGTGATTTCAGCGTTTACAAACTCGTTAATCTCTTCACATACCTTATTATCGCCGTAAAGCTTAGCATTTGCATAAGCTGGCGCAATTGATGTGTTTACACCTTCGCCGCAAGTGAAGCCATCAGTATATGATACTGTGCCTGCGCTCTCGTCGTAGTTGTACTTTGCAATGTATGGCTTAGAAAAACCATAGTTATAAGATCCTAAAAATGGCATGTTTTTATACCTCCTGTGTCATTTTAAATTCAATTATTAAATTTCGATAAACCTTTTTATCTGCGGTCACTTCACAATATGAATTGCTCGTGATTTGATACGCGCCAGCTTCAACCAGAAACCTTTTTATGTCTTCTTTCATGGCAAAATAGTTTCTTGATTTTTTCAAAACACACTTAAGCATTACGTCTGCCGTTTCTGCAAGCGGTATGTCGTCGCCGTATTCTGTGTATCTTTCATCCGCATAAGTGAAAACAATATACTCGTCTTTGTCGCCTGAGTAGTCGTCTTCTTCTACTTCTAACCCTGTTAGGTCTTCGAGCTCTAAAAGTTTCGCATTTATGTTCATTTATTAAGCTTCCTCTCTATCGCATCGCGTATGCCTTTTTCTACTGCGCCCTGTGCGTTGTTAATTGCTTTAGTCAGCCACGGTCTCGCAGGCTGTCTTATACCTCCTGCCGCGTTATGCGTTCCGTAGTTTAAGTAAATAGCCTTTTCAATATTGCGCACGCCGTGATCACTTCCAGAAGGTCCCACCCAAGCCATAACAGCGTCTGTTTTGGCGCTCTTTGGTCTCGTGGCTCTTACTGAACCTACAAGCCTGCTGTCGCCTGGTTCGCTTATTACGTTTTGAATGCTCTGCTGCATTTCACGCTGTAATATTGGCGAAACGTCCGCTACTATGTCCTTTAGTTCTTCCTCTGTAAAGTTGTACTGGTTTAATATATCGTCTGGCATATTTAACTCAAAAGCGCCCATTACTCAACCTCTGCTATGCTTAGCTCTATCATTTTGTCGTTCGTCTGGTACGTTCTTATTATCTGGAACTCTTCGCCCTCATACTCAACGCGTGACGGCTTTTTTGTTTTGCCATCCACTGTCGTATATGCGCTCTTGTAGTCGTCAACATTAAGCGCCACAACAAAAACAAGCTTAATACCGTTTCGCATGGCGTCGTACACTTCCGAACCCCTAACCGAGTTAATAGCACAAAAGCACTCTGTTTCAAGATATGCCTTAACTTTGAAGCCGTCGCGGTCCCTTATGGTTCCGTTCTCAGTCTTAAGTTTTACAACGTCGTTCATTGCCTTCATGCTTTAGTCCTCTAGTTTCGATTTGCGGAGACATTCGATTTGATACAGCCAGCTTTCGTTGTAGCGGTCGTAGTAGTCAGGGTTCCCTAGCTTCATCTGACAATATGTAACTATTGCCTCTACGACTTCGGGGTTGTCTCCGTTCGCTATTGCTTTGTCTATACCAACGCGGACCAGCTCCGCTCTGGCCGTCTTTTCGTAGCGGTTTATGTCGTTTGCTCTTGCTGCCTTGCTGGTAGCGTTAAGCGATAACGCGCTTGCTACGTCGTCAATTATTGCCATAGTGTCTCCTTAAAATAGGGGCGCTTTCACACGCCCCTTAATATTTACGCAATTGTTACCTTAACAAATGCCTTAGGTGCTACAACACCCATGCCTACATACTGACGGCCAACGATCTTAACGAGGTCCTTCTCAGCAAGTGACTTCTCGTCAACAATAAGCTTCATGTCGTTTCCGCTTGGGAAGTTAGCCTGGAAGCCATAACCGAAGTCGCCAACGATAATAACTGTGTCGCCAGACTCTGCAGCGCCCATTGCTGGGAGTGCATCTGTGAATACAACCTTATCCTTTAAGCCGTCGAATACGTCTACTGCATAGTTAGCGTTGAGTGCTACTGCTACGAGTGAAGCGTATGTCTGGCGGTTCATTGCAATGTTAAGTCTCTTAGCTGAACCAGCAAGAAGTGCCTCAGCATTGATGATTGTATCTACTGCAAGTGCTGAAATAGCGCTTACTGGTACACCACAGTGTGTAGCGTCTGTTGTTGCAGGTGCTGCTACAATCTTTGCAATAATAAGCTGCTCTGCCTTCTCTGCGATACGCTGTGCAATTTCCTTGTAGATCTCGCCGAGTGTATCAATTGTTGTGCCATCAATAGCTTCGTCAGAAATAGTGATCCACTTCTTAATAGACTCAGCCTTAAGCTCAACTGAACCCCATGTGAGAACCTCTTCCTCTGGTGCTGCTGTTCCTTCTGTATGGATGACTGCGCCTGTTGCTGAAACTTCAAAGCCAACCTTTACATTGCCCTTGTAGTTTGTCTTCTTAACAAGTGACATAATCTGGCAGTCTGCCCATGCGTTCTTGATTTCTGTCTCAAGAAGTTCTGGAACCATAACTACGCCGTTTGCGTTCTCAGATAAAAGGGAACGAACCTCTGCGTCGTCTCCTGTCATAACCATTTTTACAAATGCCTTACCATATTCTGGGGTGTTTCTCATTTCGATTTCCATTTTATTTTCCTTTCTTTCATCAATAACTTTTGCCTCAGCTTTTCCAGCTGTTAATGCCTCTGCTGCTGCCTTTCTCTGCTCTAAATTCTCAAGCTCGGCCTTTCTCTCAAGAAGTGCCTTCTTTTCTTCTGTGGCCTTCTCTACTGCTTCCACGTCCTGCATTTCGCGTACTTCTACGTCAAGCTCTGCTAAACGTGCCACAACGTCGGCCATGTTCATTTCTGATAACTCCATTTTTTAAGCCTCCATGTACTCATACTTTGCTTTTGCTAGTGCAAGTCTTCGCTCGGTTTCCAGTCTCTCCGCCTTCTCTGCTTCAATCACTCCGTCAAAGTAGCTACGCGCGCTTACTGCACTTATATCTGTGTCAGGGTTAGCTGGAATACTTACCGCTGACACGTCATAAACCTTCCCGATTTTCTTAATCGTTCTGGTATATGTCTTTGTCTCTCTGTCATGGTCTACGGCGTCTTCTGTTACCGTGAACGCAAAAGACATTTGATCTATAAGGCCGCTTCTAATCTGTTCGTATAACTGGCGGCTCATTTCTGTTGTTGACAAATCGGCGTCTGCTTTTAGTCCGTGATCATCAACGCTTACCTGCAGCGTGCCGTTCTTCTGTCTTGCGTAAACCATGCCCTCGTGGTTGTATAGAAAAATGACGTCCGACATGTCGGCGTCATCAAATGCTGTGGGCTCTACTTTTTCATAAAATCTGTACTCGCCATCCTCAAATAGCAGGTATGGTTCGTATGTGCTGGCGTAGCCTGTGACTTTGCAGTCTTTGTTTTCCTCTGCTGCCTGAATAGTCATGGCTCTGTATTCTCTGTTATTCTTGATCGCCATCTTGGTTCTCCTCTCCTTCTTCTGCGTTTACTTCTGCAGTGTCTAGTCTTCTTATTGGCTTGTCTCCGCCTTCTACCGGTGCCAAATTAAACACCGCGCGCCACTCATTAGGCGTTAATGCTCCACGATCTACCATTTCGCGAAGCTGTAGCTTGTGGCGTGTACTTGCGAACTGTATTCTGTTTGCTTCGTAAATGAACCACGCACCGAATGCAAGCTCTCGGCTGGTAAATATCTTGCTCTCTAGCTCTGTTGCTAAAGCTACAAGGAATGGCTCTATTTTAATTTCATAAAATGCTTCTATCTCTTCGCTTGACATGTTTGACATAAGCACTTTATCGTTTACACCAAAAAAGCGGTAAACGTCCTCGCGCTCTTCCTTCATTTGGTCAGCATTTGCAGTTAATGGTTCCATTTTTATAGGCGTGAACTCCTGCGTGCTATCCAGTGAAGCAATACCGCCCTTATTTTCTAGGTTCAAATAATCATCCACAAAGCGGTCCTTCTGCGCTTTTACGTCGTCAGGGTTAAGCATTCCCTTTGTGCTCTTCAAAATGCCTCGGAGGTTCGCTGTCGCTTTTAATGCGTTAGCGTTTGCCTGCTTTCCTGTCTGGATGTTTTCCAGCGTCTTTAAAAGCAGCGCGTTATCGTCTCCGCATATATCACTTAGAAAATAATCTTTACGAATTACTGCCAAGTCATCCCACGGAAGCACGATTTTTGGCGCATTGCTCAAAAATGAAAACTCAATAAATAAGCCGTTGTCATACTCTAAGCCACGCATTGACGAATACGGCACAGGGTAAAACCCAGTAGGATGTCCTTTGTCGTCTCTCTGGATGAAAATAAAGCAGTTATTGCGTAGCTCGTACATTGTGCGGACCTTCTGCAAGAAGTCACGCCCGCTCATATACATGTTTGGCTTTTTATTTATGATGTTTTCTATTCTTGCATCTGAACACTTAGCCACAGCCTTTCCTGTGAAGTCTGCCAGCGGTCTTATACAAGCTCTAACAATAGGGCTTTCATATATGTTTTTACCGAATGGCGAAAAGCTGGCGTTATATCCGCCCATTTCCTGCCATGTTTGCGTTATTACTTTGTTCTGTCTCTTACCTCTGAAAAAGTCCAAAAAGCTCATTTTTTACCTCAAATATGGGATGTATTCGTCGTGGTGGTTTGTATATCCTACAAACGCATTTAATAAACTAACCGCGCCGTCTATCCTTCTGTTTTGTTGTATCTTCACAGGCTGGCAACTCTCTATACCATCCTTGTTAAGTGATTTTTTAGCCGTATTCGCTAAACACCAGCGTGTTATAGGGTTATTTTGGTAACATATACGGTGTTCTTTAAGCGCTGCCTCCATTTGTTTCATTGGATAAGTCCAAGTTATCGGACCTTGCGCTATTTTTTCCATGTCAAAACCAGTCTGCGCCATTTCTTCTTGCCAATAACCAGCAAGTGCGCGGTCATAACATACCCACAAAGGCCGTATGTCGTGTTCTTGTACCATTTTCATGAACCACTTTGTGACCTCGCTATAATTGACGCTTGCGCCTTCGTTTATGGTTATCCAGCCTTGTTCTGCCCACAATAAATACGGCGCTTCTTTGGCGTTGGTTTTCTCTATCATGTCAATTCGCGCCTGTGGTAAAAAGTAATGCTGAAGCACGTATATTGTGCTGTCTTCTGGCTTTTGAAGCAGAAGCGTTGCGCACGTCAAGTCGTATACGCTGGATAAATCACAACCGCCTATTGCGTAGCTGTGCTCCAGATATTCCATAGGCACTGTTTTTTCGTTTATGACGTCCTCAAGCTGCAGCCATGCTGTTGTCGTGTTCTGCTTCATGTCAAAATCTTTGACAAGTAAAGTTGGCAAATAACTTGCGTCTTGCTTTGCTCGCTCTACGTCGTCCGCTAACTGCTGCCGACTCTTTATAGTGTCTAGCCCAGGATTTGCTTTCATCCACGCTTCAGGCTTCTTCCACTCTTCCAGATCATCCAACTTATAGATAATTGGTAGCATTCTGTCGTCTTTTTTTACGCCGTTTGCTACGTCGCAAGCGTATTCGTGCAAGTTGTCATATAAACCTTCACGAAAAAAGCCAGACGTTGTTATACAACCTATCAGCGGTTGTCGTCTGGCTTTCATACCCTGTCGGAGTACGTCGTACATATTTCTGTCGCGCTGTTCGTGTATCTCGTCCAGCGCTGCAAAATGTATATTTAAACCGTCTAACGATTTACTTTCGTTTGGTAACGGTTTCATAATTGAGCGCGTCGCTTTAAAATAAAGACCTTCACGCGTTGACTTAACCAGTGCGTTAAGCTCTGGCGACTGCTCAACAATGTTCTTTGTTGCGTTGTATATTATTTTCGCCTGATCTAGCTTTGTTGCGGCGCTGTAAACCTCGGCGCCGTCTTCTCCATCAGCTATCATCATATAGGCAGCTATACAAGCCGACAAAAAGCTTTTGCCGTGCTTTCTCGCCACCTCAAAGAAGTATTCACGAAACCTTCTGCGGTTCGTCTTTTTCTCAAGCCAGCCAAAAAGCGCTTGTATAAATGCCTTTTGGAATAATTCAAGTTTGACAAACTCGCCCGCGTGCTCGCCTTGATAATGCCTGCAAAATGTCTCGATAAAATCTATACAATGTTGGCCGTGACGCTCGCTAAAATAAAAAGGGAACCTTTTTAGGTCCATTTCTTTAACCATGCGCTTGTATATGTTTTTTACCTCTTGGCAGGCTACGATTTCGCCAGACTGCAGTTTGTTGTTGTACTCTTTGACCCAGTTCATGCTTTGCCTTTGGCAATAAAGCGCGCCAAACTTTCGCCTGCTGCCGCTTTTTCGGTTCCAGCATCTAGCGACGTTAATATTTTAATCAACGTTTGTACTGTACCATTGGCAGCAGTAGCGGTTTTGTTGTATTCGCTAATTGCTGGGTTAGTATATATATTTTTACGGCCTTTGACGTATTCTTTTTCTACTGTTGGTCCTTCATCATTTATCGCCTTTTCTAAATCTTCTAGAATTTTCATTTGTACCTGATAACGGTCAAATGTTGTGATAAAAAAGAAGTTGCTTCTTAGTCCTTTTTCTTCAGCCTCTTGTAAAATCTTTTCGGCCTGTTCTTCCAGTGTCATTTTTGCCATATATGATCTCCCCTTTGTCGTTTATCAGTCTTTTTCTTTTCAATCCGATAATGCAAGCGGTTTCTGCACCGTGTTTTATTTGTCCTTTGTACGTTTTAAACGCCTGCAAGTTAATTGCTCCAGCGTTTTTTAGCTCTTCAAGAATTTTTAAAGTGTCCATATTCCCTCCAAGCTGTAAGCAGTAGATTATGTACTGACAAATACTTGCATCTTGCGCTATGTATTGCCATTTCACTTGCTCCTTGTCCTATGTTTCCAAAAATACGTCTATATTCCCGTCTGGATATTCGCGGGGCCGCTGTTCGGTCACGCGTGCTTAAATATTTTTTCGTTACCCAGGGGGGCTTGCCCCTTTGCGCTGAAGCATCCCATTATCGTCGAAATAATAATCTAGGTGCAGTGCTTCCTTCTCTTCTGGTGTCAGCTCTTTGTGTCCTGCTATTCTGTCAGCTTCATGTTCTGACTGATGGCATGTACGACATAAGCACTCTAGGTTGTATGGGTTCAGTGTTATATTTACATTGCCTATGTTCTCAGGTGTTACATGTATAATGTGGTGCACTTCCTCTGCTGGTCTGTTGCACCTTCTGCATTTGTACTTGTCACGCTTTAAACAGTAACTGCGGACCTCTTGCCACTCTTTGCTGCTGTATAGGCTTTTTGCATATTCTTTCGCCATGTGATTACTCCACACAAAAAGGACCAGCGCTTGGCTAGTCCTTCCTGGTTGATTGGGATTTTACAATGTCAAAGAAGTTTCTGTAACTTTCGACACGATAATAGTATCATAAGTGTTTACTGACATTTTATGACATGTTTATATTTCGTACTCTTTTGTATAGAATATTGCAAAATTCTTCATGCCTTCTTCTCTATGTCTGAATACTTGGCGCTCGCTATATCCTGCATACTTTGAAATGTCCTCATATGTTTTGCCGAAAATATAATGGTCGCGTAATATATCGCCTTGCACCTTTGGCAGCTTCCACAATATGCTCATTGCCTGCATCCTGTCCACGTCCAAGCGGTAGGCATACTCTAACAGGTCATGCTCTAATTGTATTTTGCTTATCATCATTTTTTCGATTTTGCTGTCATTATCGTGTCCGCTTGCTGGGTTCGGGTTCAGCTTCTGCGTAATGCTGGTCATCATAGTATCTAACATTTCTATCTGCTCTATGTAATTACGCTCGCGCCTGCTTAAGTTCTTCAAGTTATCCAGAAAGTCGTTTGCCTGCTCCGGTGTCATCCATTACCCCTCCTTGATTATGCTTTTGCGGTTTCCGTTTATCTTGTTAACAATAATTAAAACCTTTGCCTCGTCCTTCCATACGTTCCATACTGTGGCATCATATCCAGCCTTAATAATTAGCTTCTTCTGCTCTTCTGTTGGTTTTAGTCCGTGTGTCATTTGTTTTCTCCTCTCTGTTTATAATATTCCATAACCTCTCTGATCATGGCGTGCTTTAATAATTCACTGGCAGCAGTTCCTCTGTTGTGCGCTACCCTGTCCACATACTCGCGGAACTCTTGGCTGCTGTTGTAATATTCCGCTGTTGTCATTTCTCAACCTCCACAATACAGTCGCTAGGAATTGGCACTTTTGCGTAATAATGAACTTCTAATTCTTTAAGAATGACATTGTTCACATTTTCAATAAACCAGCCCAATTCCACAAAATCTTCATCTTCAAAATAAAATGCTGTGCTTATAGCATGATCATAATGCACGTTATTTGTTTTGCCTGAAAATATAATCAAATACAACTCTTCCGCCTTCGGCTTTATGTATTCAGGCGATATCCAACTTATTTTTTGCTCAACTATGCAATTTTGCACTTTAATATCTGTCATATCTTGCCACCTCACAATATGCCTTTAGCTGTTCCAATTCATATAGCCTTTGTATTATTGCCATTTTAATCATTTCCTCACGATTGCAACCGATAGTTATTCCCATAGAAACAGATATACATTCATCAAATGTTACTTCATCAATTATGCTTTGATATGGTTTGCAACTATCCATAAATTTATCTAAATCAATCATTCTTCTTCCCCTTTAACTGCTTGCAAGCCACTTTTATGTGTCCTAAATAAGTGTTCATATACATTGCCCACATTTTCCCATTTCTTCTTGTGTTCTGCTCAAGATACTTTATTTGTTCTTTCATTCTTTCATCTGCCAACTGATATATTTCATCAATAGCATCTGCCCTTATAGCCTTTATATCATCAGCACTTACCTTGTGAATGCAACTCTCGCACATTGCTTTATGCTCTGCTTCTGCATCTGCTCTGCCTTTGTTATAAGCATCAACTGTGTTTTGAATTGCATTTGCATCTAACATCTGTGCTATCTCTTGATATTTACTCATTTATTCTCCTTTTCTAGAATCATGGAATGTGATTTTAACTCCAAATATAATTCAAATAATTCGCACCCATCACAGGCAACACCTTTTTGAGAATATTCTTCTTTCAATGGGCATATATGCCTATCTAACAATCCACACTTTTTTCTATTCAACAAATCACTCATTTCTTCTCCTTAAAATTCTATCTCTTTAACTGTTCCATCTCATTGAGTGCAACCATATATTCATGACATTTTGTCTTACCATCTCTCGCCATTGCATCTAGCAATATCTGTTTACATTCATCAATCGCATCTGCCCTAACTATTGCATCACGCGTTTCAACCCACTTATCCCATCCATCTACAACATCGTCATCAAAGAATGGTGTTGGCTTTGCGTTTTTTAGTTTGTCTTTAAGACTCATTCTTTTTCTCCTTTATGTCTTCAATCAACTCAATTGCATCCATATAACCAATCTTTATATCTTCAATCTTCAGTTCATCTTCTGAAATTGCTCTATCAACACTAGAATAGTATTTCTTCAAATGATTTAATATTTTTTGTTTGTATTCATCAATAGCATCTACCCTTATCTGCTCATCATGTTCTTTCTTAAAGGCACATTCGGCTTGTCTTTCATCGTGCATCTCTGCTATTTCTGCTCTTAATTGTTTTAGTTCTTCAAGCCACTCTGCAAGCTGTTCGTGTTCCTCGGCACAAAATCTGCACTCTGCATACTCTTTAGCATATAAACCATTATCATCAGCATACATACTTGCATCTCTATACTTTTCTTCTGCCACTTCTCTTGCGTGTGCAATTGCCTCATCCAATGTCATTCCTTACCACCTCGCTTAACTATCTCAATTGCTTTATCCAACCAACATTTACGCTCATAAGCACCACTTGCACATTCTATGCTTTCCAATTCTTCCACAATCTTATCTATATCATAGGCTGTTGGAGTTTTATCTATCTGACCAAGCATCCAAATGACGCCGTCACAAAATTCTTTTGACTTCCCTTGAAGAGATATCACTTCAAATGCCTCTGCATCAATTAATCGAGCCATATTTTCTTTCCTTTCTAAATAATCTGTGTCCTCTATCCCCTCGATAATGAATGAATAAAGGGCAAACAATATAATATATAATTACATCAACCAAACTATGATTCCCATTCCTTGTCCTCCTGTTATTACTTCATCATTGTATATTTCATTTATATTTTCTATCAATGTATCTGCATCAATTATTCTCATGTTACTTCCTCCCATAGTTCCGCCTGCATAGCAACCAGTCCAGCGACACTCCGAAATGGTCTGCTATTGCTATTGCGTGCTTTGTCTTTATGTCTATTTCATAATTTAGCCAATAATAAACCGTTTTACGCTCAACCTTGCATACTCTGGCAATATCGCAGCAGTTCTCGTTCTTCTCCTGCATAAGCTGGTCTAAACGCTCTGGGAACGTGTCGCGGGTGTAATATCGGCCATGCGCTACATATCCTCTGCTCATTCATCCTCCAATAAACCAAAGCAGCCGTTTTCGTCTCTTGTCAGTCTCACGCGTGCTATATCCTCGCAGGCTGCCTTTAACTTCTTGCGGTCTCTGCCGTATTCGTCTTTTATCTCTTCCACCTGTTGCAAAAATCTTTGTGTGCGCTCAAGCCCGAACTTCTCACGACGATATAAAGCTAATATTATGGATCCTGTGACAATAGGTTGCAGCCATTTTTTCTGCTGCTGCCTTATGTATATTAGCTGTGCTCTTGTTGGTCGTCTGTGGTTCCATACCTTCTCGTTAAGATATGGCAAATTCTCCCAGCTCTTGCCGTCTCCGTTCTGAAGCTCTATACCTGTTTCTTCCTGCACCATTTGCACCATGCTTTTTTCATTCGTGGCGCTGCATTCGTTCCAGATTTCCTGCGATACCTCAAAAAGTCGTCTTATTCTTACTTTGCCCCATCCCCAGTGGCGCTTTAGTGCTATTGCCGCTGCCGAGTAGGTACAATCGCACACTCTGTCCGCTTCTATGTCAAGCTCAAGCTCTGCCTTCTTTAATGCGTCCATTTGCCCCTCCTTTATTTCAAGTCGTCCTCTTCCAGATCTTCTTCATCTTTGCCTATTAGTCCACACACTATAATGCACAAATTGAACACCATAATAAACAAAACAATGACTGCACAAATAATTGATAGTGTCATTTTTCTTCCTCCAGCTTTATTTTTATAACCTTAAAACGCCCCTGACCTTTTAATGCTCTTCTTATCGTCTTAAATGACATGCGCTGCAGCTTTACAAGTTCGGTCTGTGTCTCTGCTATGGCCAGCGGTAGCTCATATTTGTCATTTGTGACCAGCATATAATATTCTTTAGGCTTTCTTTTGTACTTTGCCACGGTTCGCCCTCCGTTCTGCATCTTTGCGGTGCTTGTATTCCAGGCGCGCCTCTTTATGTCTGTAATAGTTCTCCCTGTCATTGGCTCTTACCTGCTCAAGGTTCTTCTGTCTGTACTCTCGCATATAAGCGTTACGCTTTAGCCTTTGCTCTTCGGTCATTCCTTCTCCTTTCGCTCTTTAAAATTGATACATTGCGCTGGGTTAATTGCTCCCTTGCACTTGATCACATGCTCGCAGTGTACGCAGTTAATATTCTTCTTCAGTTTCGGTTCTTCCTTCATCCTCTTTTTCCTCTTCTTCAAGCTTCCACTTGGTAACAACTTTGCGTCCTATATCAAACGGCATATTATGCCATTCAACCTTCCCATTTTTCCACCAACCTTTACACCTTCCAGTGCTATCGTTCTTTTGTTCTCTGGTCCATGTATATTCAAACAAACAATATGCTCCTTCTGGCGGTTGTTCTGATATATCGTGCCATAACGATGGCTCTTTTGTTCCGTGGCATCTTGCACCGCATCCGCTAATTTCACACACACAGCAGCAGGTGCGCGGGCATTGTATGTCGTCCAAAGTGTCTGCTATCTTGTGCAGCTCCTCTTTGTTGCATTTATGCTTTGAATAAATACACACGCCATGCTCTCGCATTTCCTCTTTTTCGATATACGCCTTTATCTTTTGCACTGCTTCTTCTATGCTTGTTGCTGGAACTCCACAGCCAGCAGTTCCCTTCTGCACTCCAACACTTAAGAAGCGTGCGCCATCATATACCCCCTCGGCAAAATGGTCAAAATATAAATCAATACTGAAGCCTTTATGCTTTGCTCTGTATTCTTCATGGTCCCAACCTTCCATTTGGGGGCTAGGTGTAAATGTTATGTTCAACTCATTGCCTACAATTTCCGCAGCCTTTGAAATGGTCATAGTTTCAAAATCTGGCATGTTTAATTTTTTCCAGTCGTTCCATAGCAGTTCACAGCCACAATATGGGCATTCTTTGATTAGATCATCAAGGCAGGCGTTACAGTCTGGGCAGTAGCCGTCATCCATTAAGCCCTTAACTATTACCTCTTTAGGTCTCAAATAGTCATATATGCTCATTTGTCCTTTTAGTTGGTCATCCATCAGCCTGTCTCCTTCTGTCTCCTCATGGTCTGCAATGCTTGCCACTGTCCGTAGGTCATGCCGTGCTCTAGCGCTTCCTTCTGGAACTCGTCAATGCTCTTTATCTTCTCAGGCTTAATAATTGCCTTAGGTTCAGCTTGAGGCTTCTTATGCGTTGCGTATTCCTCACGCTGTTTTTCTTTGCGTTCCTCGTCTCTGCATTCTTCACACCTTCCACGTATCAACCGCTCTGTATCTTTTCCACACTTTGGGCAGTTCATGTCTTCTCCCTCTTTGCACATATAATCAGCTAAAAGCTGGTAACGCCTCTCTAGGTCCTTTTTTTCTGTTTCAAGCTGTTTTATTTTTTGCTCTATTGTTTCAAGGCGATATATAACAGCTTCTTTCAGTTCCTGTTCAAGTTCTGTCATATTGTCCCTTTTAACCTCTCAATTTCTTCAAGACGTTTTTGTCTTAATTGTTCAAATTCACTTTCAGGTGCAAATGATAGCTTGATTTTTTTATGCGACGCCCCCAAAGCATTGTCATTTACATTTACATTTTCATTATCATTTACATTCTCATTATCATTATCATTTACATTTACATTTACATTAGGGGTTTTTATTTTTTCCCCTATGGGGTTTTTATTAATATCCCCAGTGGGGTTTTTGTTAATATCCCCAGTGGGGTTTTTATTCTTCTTTGGTCTGCCTCCTAGCTTTCCATATTCAGCCCCTTTTTTGCCATCTTCAAAGCGCTTGTTATTTGCATCAATTTGTGGCTTAACCATTCCAAACGCCATTGAAGCAGGAAACTGTAAAGGCATTTCTTTTTCATTCAGTGCATATTCGCATAACGCCTCCAAGAACTGCAGCTTTGCTTCTGGCGGCATGTCTTTTATAGGCTCGTAAAAACTGCGATAAAATACAAAACTGTCTCTCATGCCTGCCCCCCTTTCAAATATTGGCGCACCGCTCTTAATGCCAGCGCATGACGCTTTAGTCTGCTTTCCTCTTGCTTCTTCCAGCGCTCAATAAGTGCTCTGTCTTCTTCGGTTGGTCTGAAATAACCTGCGCCATCCTGCATATTCAAAATAACTGTGCTTCGCCTTGCCTCGCTGATCTGTGCGCGTACCGTTCTTGTGTCTTGACTGGTTAACGCTGCCAATTCGTCAGCAGTTAATGCCTTTTCGTGTCCTTCTGGGATAAAATCTGCAATGTTCATAGTTTAGCCTCCATATACAGGCGCATGAAGTCTTCGGCTTCCATGATTACAACCCACTCGCAGTCGTTCTTCCTGTGCCACACTGTCGGAATTTCGCCGTTTTTGGCGTCATTCTTGCTTTGTGCCATTGCATCGTATAAATGCAAAGCTTCTGTTCTTTTAACCTCTATATGCACGCCAGGAAGCCCTAAAACGTCAGCGTCTCCATTTGCCCCGCAATACTGCTGCCCGCGTCTTCCGTCATAACCATGTTCGCACAGGATGGCTGCCACTTCACGCTCTCCGCGTTTTCCTTTTTCTCTGCTCAACTTTCCCACTTTTTCTCCTTTCCGCGGGCTTGTCGGGCCCGCTGGTGGTCTCTGTGAAATATTTACAAAATAGACTTATAGGACGCTTTTCCCAAACTCGCGGATAAAGTCGGCCCTTGTGCCTATATTCGCTTCGTAGTATCTTTGGGCCTCTCTTTTAAGTCGTAGGTCCAGCGACTTGTTAAAATGCACGCCTTCGTCTGACATATTGTGGTGTGGTGGGCATAACCAGACCTTTAAGCCGTATTTTTCGGATTTTTTGCGGTTATATGCTCCGAAAATATGGTGGTCATGTACGCCCAGCGCTCCGCATATATAGCAGGCTTTTTCTTGCTGAATTACGCTTTGCATTTTGCACCCCCTAAAAGCTCTGCAAGTTCTGCAGGCGTTACGGTTGGAATGCCTAGCGCTTCAGCCTCTTGAATTGTGCCTTTGATTAGCTGTGACATTTCCACAGTGTTGTATGTATGGCTCCCGCGATATTTCCAAACGTGCAGCAGTTCTATGTCGTCAACCTGTTTCACGTCATCCACCAGCAAATGGATCATGTCAGCGTTCTTTATGTTCTCGTAGCTTTCAGATAGCCAAAAGTTAAGCGGTAGTCCGTCTTCGTCTGTCTCTATCTGTCCATAGCTGGTTATCATGTCATTTTTAGCCCATGCAAAACTTAAACCCTGTGCTAGTGCTATTTTGCCCACTAAGGCGTGAAAATAGGCGTTTGCGTCAAGTCCTCGCTTATTCCTGTGCTTCTTCACTGTCAGGTCGAGCTCGCCTTGTAACTGCTGCCACTGTTCGGCAACCTCTGCTGGCTTCCTATGCGTTGCAAAAGTCAGCAGTGTTTCGCCTGTCTCATAATCAATACTTAAACTTTTAGCTCTTGCTGTTATCTCCATTCCTGCTCTTCCTTAGTGAAGCCAGCGCATTGTTAGCCTGGTCTTTTGTCAGTTCCTCAAGCTTTGTCTTCTTGTAGCGTTTGCAGACCGTTTCTTCTTTTATCGCAGTTCTAAGCAGTTCGGTTTTTATAAACCCTAGCTGCTCTGCAGTTATGCCTTCGGGCTGCTGCTCTGTCTGCATTTTGTATTCGTCCGTGTCTGCGTCTTTTGTATCATCCAGCAGGAATAGACCATTTAAGGCATATTTGCGGGCGTAACTGCTCGCTGTTCCTGTTATCTGGCTTTCGTCCATACCCTTTTTTTCTTCTGCTTCTCGCGCAAATGCCGAATTTGTTATAAACTTTTCGCTCTCGCAGTCTGTCAGCATTGCGTTAGTTTTTACATATACACGGTCCCCACGTTCCACGATCTCGTCCGATACAGTCAGGACGACTTTGTATTTTTCGCCGTATGGCTTGAATGCTTCCAGTATTCCTTCAGCGTTTCTGTATTTATATTTGCCGAAGCTGTTATATAAATTCTTTGGTGCTTTCATTTCAAACTGGATTTTCTGCAGCTTCTCTAAAAACTCCATTTTTAAACCTCCTATAATTTGTTGAGTGGGCAGTTGTTGCAGTGGTTATCATATAAAGCGTTCAATACTGCGTCCTCTTCTTCCATTGTCATTGAAGCATCTAAAGTATATTTTTCTGTCCACTTGCAGAAGCCGTCGCATAACTCTTCTTTTATTGCTTCTAATTGCTTTGTTATACTGTCCATGTTCCCCCCTACTTTATTTGCATATTCTGGCACTCTACAAGCTGTACGCCTTCCAACTCTTCGCCTGCTTCAATTGCCTTCTTAATAGCTGTTTTGTTTGGCTCTGGTTCCTTAAAAGTCAAATAAAGGTCTGCGTTTTCGTTGTTCATAAACTCCAAAACGCTAATTTGAACTTTTACGCTTTTGCGGTAGCTTATGCGGTTGCGTGCGCTCTCGAAGCTCTGGCCGTTTAAGTTCTTTTCCAAGTATTCACGAAGCCACTTTGCGCGGCTCTCTTTACTTGCCTGTCTCTTAGCAAGCGCCATCTTCTCCGCCTTAATAGCTGCAGCCTCAGCCTCATAAGTTTTAATAATGCAGCATATAGCATCCACTTTATCCTCGAAGGCGTCTTGTATCTGGTCCAGTGCTTCGGTGTCCAATATTTCGCCCGTTTCTTCATCAATGCAACTCTTAAGCGCTCTCTCATATTCCGCGTTAATCTCATATAGTGTCATCCTTTACGCCTCGCTTTCCTCTGCTAATGCTGCCGCTTCTTCCTGAGTTAATACGTTAATAAATCCGTAACTAACCGCTGCTATGTTTTCAGCTTCAAGCGAAGGGCGGTAGTAGTTTCTCTGTGAGTCTTCCACGCACTCCTGCATAATCAAAGTAGCGATATTAGCAAGTGCTCTAGACTGCAACTCATAGTCAATATAGCTATTTACTGGAATGCAAATGAAACCATTCGGAACCTCAACGCCTCTTGTCTCTAACTGGTTAAAATTTTCTTTTCTGTTGTCACTCATAAATTCTTTCCTCCTGTGGTATGTTTAAAAATGTATAAATTGCGTTAATCTCCCCCAGCCTCCATAGACTGGCATTTTTTAATTTTTTGTAGTATTCGCTAGGCGCTATGCCTGCGACTGCTGCCAATTCGCGGGGCGTCACGTTAAGCTCGGCCCTATATCCTGCGATCAGTCCCTTTATGCTCATTTCTTAGCCCTCCGCTTCAATAAATACGACGTAACAATAATCGCCATAGGTTCTTACCCACTCTCGCGCCTCTGCCATAGTGTCGCAGTATATGTCAATACTTTGTCCTGTCTTCAAGCTATAAGCTCCGCCTACGTCTGTGCATTCAAAGTAGCCTATAAAGTGGCGGTCCATGTCGTACACTGCCGCTATGTCTCCGAGGTGTTCGCGGTTACTTGCACACATTCCATGTTGTGGATATACTCCGCTAGCTGTTTTGTGCCCTGTTGGTAAATAACAGGTAACTCTTAGCAGCTCTGGCGCGAACTCATGCGGGCTTTCGTATTGTTCCGCTATCGGTACATAATCATATGGCGGTGTTTTTACGGCTATAATGCCCGCCAAAATACAGATAAAAGCTTTTACTATTACCATTTCAAAAGCTCCCATCCGAACCAGGCAACAGCCATCGCTACAACTGCCTGCTTCCCCAACTCCCACAAATTAGCATCTGGTAGATCTGCGCTGCATCCAGTGCCTAAAGCTACAAATAAACCGCCAGCAATAAGGACTAGACTTAAAATTGTTTTGACTAATACTGCTTTTTCGTGCATTTTCTCTCCTTTCTATACGGTTTCTCCGTATTCACAAGGCACAAAAATAATACTGCTGACTTCCATGTCATAAAGCTGAGCTAGCTTAAAAGCCGAACCAACATTCATTTTTTGCGGTTCTTTTTCCCAGTTCCCAATAGTCTGAACTGATACGCCCATATAATCAGCCACTTCCTGCTGTGTCAACTTTGCGTTAGTTCTTGCAGCTGCCAGCGTGATCTTTATTGTTTTTTTTATTTCTTGCATGTTTTCCTCCTTTCTGTTGTTTACATAATAATACGGTTATTCCGTTTCGTCAATGTTATTTTCGTATTTTCTCCAAAATATTTTTATTTTTTCTGTATTGTGTTATACTTTTACATAACAAAGGAGGTAAACATCATGGACGAAAGGCAAAGAATTTTCACAAAGAACCTAAAAGATTATGTAAATAAAAGCGGTAAGACACAAAAAGAAATATGCGACGCATTAAAAATAACCCCTTCTACCTTTAGCACATGGACGCAAGGCAAATCACTTCCTAGAATGGGCAAATGTCAAATGCTGGCAGACTATTTCGGATGCACTCTTGGCGATTTGTTGGAAGACCGTCCAAAAATAGAACCTTCAGACTCTAATTTTGTAACACGCGAAGAAATGGAAGTAAGAATTTTATTTTATTATTTAGTTACCCATCCAGAAATAAAAGAGATTATCGAAAAATTAAAAAAATTAGGCAAAGAAGAAATAGAAATATTAAGCAGATTAATCGATAGCATGATTAGAGAAGACGAATAATACACATGCAGATCGCAAGCTTGCTATTAATATAATTAAAAGACTAAAAGAGGGATAAAATGGACAATCGTCAAAGAATATTTACCAAAAATTTAAGAACATTTGTAAATATGAACCAAAAGTCACATAAAGAAATATGTAAAGCTATCGACGTTTTGCCTGCTACTTTTTCGACCTGGTACAATGGAAAAGCGATGCCTAGAATGGATAAATGCGAAAAAATAGCAGAATACTTCGGTTGCTCTATTAGTGATTTATTAGAAGATAAAAACGAAATTTATTCGCAATCTCAAATTGTTGAACTTTTATCAATGCTGTATAAATTAAAACCAGCAGAATTTGAAGCTATTAAAAATTTAGTCAATGTTATGATTGGGGGTGTTTAATATGGCTACTGCAAAAAAACTGCCTTCTGGTTCCTTCCGTGTCCGTGTTTTTGACTACCAGGACGCCGAAGGGAAGAAGCATTATAAAAGTTTTACCGGAAACTCAAAGAAGGAAGCAGAACTGCAGGCGGCACGATATAAAGCGGGCCGCATTCATTCCGAAGACCTTTTGACGGTTGCAAAGTCCATAGACGAATATATAAGGCTAAAAACAGCCGTTTTAAGCCCTTCAACCGTGCGGGGCTATAAATCTATGGAACGCGAACTAAAAGCCAGCTATGGGGCGTTTATGGCTCGCAATGTGGCAAATATTAGCCAGCGCGACTTGCAAGGGTTAGTCTCTGACCTTGCCAAAGATAAAAAACCTAAAACAGTCAAAAATTATATAACTTTTATCTGCTCTGCCTGTGAACGCTTCCAAGATTTCAAAGTTACGCTCCCACGCATTGAACTATTTGAGGTTATTGTGCCGACTGAGGAAGAAATAAAAAGACTTTTTCAAACTGTAAAAGGAACTGAAATAGAACTGCCTTGCATGCTGGGCGCTTATTGTATGATGCGTCGAGGCGAAATATGCGGGTTATCTATGCAGGATATAGACTTTAAAAAGAAAACTATTCATATTAGGCACTCTCGCGTTCTTGACGTTGACGGCAACTGGATCCTGAAGGTTCCAAAGACTAAGAAGTCAAACCGAGTTATAACGGTTCCTGACTTTGTACTTGACGAAATAAAAAAGCGTGGATATATCACAACATACAACCCAAACGTCTTAACCAAAGACTACGAGGCAGCGCTTAAACGTGCTGGGCTTCCTGCGTTCCGCTTCCATGATCTCCGCCACTACTGCGCCAGCGCTTTTCATTTTCGAGGCGTGCCTATGTCATACACTCAAAAATACGGCGGATGGTCTACTCTCGACACGCTCCAAAGGATATATCAGCACACGCTCCCAGATAAAGAAGACGACATATACGCAGGCATGGCTGCATACTTCGCACAGACTGCAAAATAAAAAAGTATGCCACGAAATATGACACGACACCCCGCCAGCCCTTGCCCCGCTTGATGGGTGGCTGGGTTCAAGTCCCGCAGCCGGCATTTTTAGCAATTTAGCGTATTTGCAGGGAAACCGCTTAAACATTGGGTTTGAGCGGTTTTTTTATGCTTTCGTTTGTTTGCTATAACATACAAAAAAACGCCAAAAAATAGCAAAGTATGCCACGAAATATGACACGAAATATACGCCAAAACGCAATAAAAAAGGGGCTTTCGCCCCTTCTCTATGTTCAAGTATGACACGACTTTTTATTGCATTAAAAAACCGCCTCAGGTTGGCGTCCTGAGGCGTAAAGGAGGTCATGTAAATGTCGCAGCATTCACATGTAAAGCGTAAAAAGTGGGGGATTTACGCTTTAACGCAATATTTTAAGCAAATCCAACCGCTAACGCTTGGGCAGTAGCCCCATTCGCCTTCGGTCTTCGATACTTTTATTTTGGTGTTATAAGCAACTGCTCCTAGCTTTGCTGAGCTAGCGCTGGCCTTCTGCCGAATGTTAACGCCAGCTTTTGCTGTTACTTTATAAGCAGTCGCTGTGGTTGTTGTTGGTGCTTTTGCTGGCTCTGCCTTTGGTTCTGTCTTTGGTTCTGTCTTGCCAACAAGCGCAGCCTTAAATAATGCCCACTTTGGCGCATCTTTGCCGAACCATCCGCCCCAGCCTGGGCAGTGTTTGCCGTTGACGTCAAAATGACGCACCACGTTTTCGGCTGGCACGCTGTATTTTGCCATCAACTGCTTTATAAGCTCCTGAGCGTTCTTCTGTGTCTTCTCTGTTATCTCTCCGTTAACGCTGCATAATTCAATGTTAAGGCTGTTAGTATTGGTTACTTTGCCATACAATGAACCGCCGCCTGTTGTTGCGCAGTCGTTATATTTTGCACCGCCTACGCTCCATGCTGTTATTGTGTCAGGCACACTCTGGTAAATGGTCGCATCATCCACGAAATAGTGTGCGCTGGCTTTTACTGTGTTATTTTTAAAATATAAAGCGTTATTTTCTGCTTTATCTGTCTTGTTGCCAGTGTAATGTACTACAATATACTTTATTTTATTTGTTGCTCGACTGCTGCCGTGATTAGCTGCAGCCGCTCTTATTGTGCCGTTAATTTCCATATAGGTTGTCCTCCTTATACTTTGCCGCGCTTATGCCTAAAATAGCACCCAAAAACGCGTCAATAGCTGTTATCGTCCCCACTATCTGCTCAGCATATGGAAGCCCCCATATAGACGCTAAAGCAAAATACAGCGTACCAAGTGCTGGCAGTACAATCTGTGCTACATACTTTAAAATGTCGTATGTCTTGTTACTCATCCCTTTTTTCCTCCTTTATTGTTGGTTTTTTATGTCTACAAAGTTTGCCCTGTCCAGATCGTTCTGGTATTTTCTCTTTATATACGCCATAGCTTCCTCTATCTCGCCATTTTGCAAGTCATTTTCGCGTATATAACGCTCATAATTTGTACAGGCCAACAAAATAACGCGGTATTGTTCCAAGCTGTGCATCTGCCCCCGCAGGCATTCATTTTGAAATGACAAAATATTGTTGCGGTAGCTCTGCACTATATGCTCGTCTAGCTTGTCGTCAATTCTTTTTAGGTCCTTTGCCAGTCCTGCGTTTATTCTTTGCCCAAACCAGCCCAAAGGATTTATTTTAAGCGGTGTTATTTCGATAAAAACAGACAAAAAAATAAAAGCAAGTCCGCCAACGCCGAAATAGTTTAATATTTGGGCCATATATTGTGCTCCTTTGCTTTTTTGTTAGCTTAATAATAGCACGCTTAAATACTGACATTTTATGACATAAAAAACCCCGCAAACGCGGGGCTCTTTTACATTGTTAGCATCTGTTTTACCCAGGCGGCCTTGTCCACATATTCAACGTGCGAACGGTCCCATGCTTCCTGCATTGCTGGTGGTGCTGTATATACTGTTTTTAGCTGGTTAATTTCAGCGGTTGCCACGTCGTGAAGTATTGTGGCATGGCTCAGTTCGTCTGCTGCCATAGTCTTAAACTTATTGGCCCATTCGTTTTTACCCTGTGCTTTAAAGTCCACGTATTTTTCAGCGTAACATTTCGCACCTTCCAGCTCTTCGTCAATCATTTTGACATATTCTTGTATCTTCTTCATGCTATCACACTTTCTTTACAACCATCGAGGCAGCAGTTACAACGGCAGCAGTGTTTATTTTTGCTGTTATTACTTCCTCAGCGCAACAAACATTTCTAATAACTGCAGGAATATTGACTGTCTCTGGCGAAGCTCCCACGTATGCGGTAGCCTCTGCTCCTGGTATCTCTACGCCGTCTTTGTATAATGTTACGGTATAGCTTCCAGCGGTTGCGACTGAAAAAGTCACGCTTGCGTCTATGTCATAATATCCCTCGCCACGCGTTAAAACATTTCCGCCGCTTGTGTATATATTTTTACCAAACTTTCTAACAACTGCGCCAAAGTTTACAACTTCGCCTGCTTCCAGCGCTTGGCTGTTAGTATTGCTAACATATATTAAACTTTTGCAACTCATATATTTTCTCCTTTCTAAAAAAGGGAAGCACTAAGCCTCCCTTTAACCCAGGCTTAATTGCCTTATACATTACCGCATCCACAGCTGTTACAATTACAGAATGGGCTTGTTCCTGCGTTATATGTCCATCCGTTAGGGTATCTTACAACGCCGCACATAGCATTCTGAAGTTCAAGCTGGTTAATTCTTCCCTGCAATGTCTCAATCTTGTTCTGTGCGAGCACGTCAAGAATTTTCTGAGTGTTTGCTGTGTCTGTTGCTTGGATCTGGCTTGCATAGTTCGACATGTCGAAACGTACCGAGTCAATATTGCGGTTAGTAGTGCAGCAGCAGTCGGCAACCTGTGCCTGAAGTGCTCTGCCTTCGTCCACGACTCTTCCAGCAACCATTGCGTTTCCGTCCTTAACTGAGTTATTAAGGGCAAAAGTAGCGTCTGCAATGCCGTTGCCTATTCTGTCTATTTTATTGTCTAAAGCAGAAAACTTGCTAGAAAATAAAATATCCTGCTGGCTTGCTGCAGTCGCAAACTGTCCATAGTCGCCTCTGTTGCCAAAACCGCCGTTAATAAGTGCAAATAATAAAAGCAAAGTAACAATGCCGTTACCGCCTAGACCATTTGTGCCACTTACTGCTGCAAGGTCTGATAATGAATAATTTGTCTCCATTGTTTTGTCTCCTCTCTTTTTATTTAAAGCTTGCGCATGCTTACTTTAACAATGCTGGATCTATGTCATATGCCAGCGCTATTTCTTCAGGTGTCTTCCCTTTGTTGTCTTCTACAAACTGCCTAAATTTCGGATCATTTCGCATTAAATCGTTATATATAACCTCAGGGCTCTGTCCGCTTAATAACGCCCGCATAATATCAAGATTATTAAGCATTTTACTGTTGTTTTGTTTTAATGCTTGAATTATTGGATTTTGCATTTATGATTTCCTCCAGTCTCTGCAATCTCGCCTCATAATCTGCCATGTTTACTGGCTTTTCTTCTTCGCATGGTTCCAGCTTGTAGCGTGATATGCTTTTATAGCCTGCTCCATCCGTCTGTATTAAAAAAATCTTGGGGGCGGTTTCGTCTAAAAGCAGCGCAGAACTGTTAGGCGGTAACTGGTACGCCCTCGCGCCATTTTCTCCGTTAACACGTATTATTTGCTGTTGATTTATCATGGGATAATTGTTGCTAATTGGATACACAAAAACGCCCTCCTTAATCTTTTATACTTATATTTTGGCATAAAAAAACGACGGTAAACTCTCGTTTTACCGTCGTTTTAATCGCATGAAAATATCATAAAAATGTCAATGCGTGTCCATGTATTCTTCTTTTGCCGATTTCTTCCTGATCGGGTACAAATCGGGGTTTTCTCGCTGCACTGCATCGTATTTTTCTTTTATCTTTTTAATGTAGCGGTTTACTGTCGCCTCTGACATATTAAGACGTCTGGCTTGTTCGCTTATTGGCATGCCCCTTCCTTTGCATCTGGTCTCTAATATAAAGCGCTCTACCTCGTCCAGCATTGCCATTTCTTCAAAGTTTTTTAGTGTAAAAGCTGTCCATATTACCTGTTTACCCATACAATATCCTCCCCTCCTTTAATTAAACCATTTTTTTAGCCAAACGCTCAAGCGCTCAAAA
>JAZLIT010000177.1:0-14283 GCA_045617525.1 Solibacillus sp.
GTTACGCTCAAAAAGATTAACGAGAATAGAATTCTACGATTAATTGCTCGTTGATTTCAGCTGAAAGTTCAGAACGCTCAGGTAGACGTACGAATGTACCTACTTTAGTGTCTGCATCAAATGAAACGTATTCTGGTACGAAGTTGTTTACTTCGATTGATTCTTCAACAGCAGAAAGCTTGAATGATTTTTCACGTAGAGAAATCGTTTGACCAGGCTTAACTGAGAATGAAGGGATATCAACGCGCTTACCATCAACCATAACGTGGCCGTGGTTTACTAATTGACGAGCTGCACGACGTGTGCGAGCTAAACCTAAACGGTAAACTAGGTTGTCAAGGCGAGTTTCAAGCATAATCATGAAGTTTTCACCTTGTAGACCTTTTAATTTACCAGCTTTAAGGTAAGTGTTTTTGAATTGACGCTCAGTCATACCATACATGTGGCGTAACTTTTGCTTTTCAGTTAACTGTTGACCGTACTCTGATTTTTTACCGCGAGCATTTGGGCCGTGTTGACCTGGAGCGTATGGGCGTTTTTCGATTTCTTTACCTGTGCCGCTTAGTGAAATACCAAGGCGACGAGAGATTTTCCAAGATGGACCTGTATAACGAGACATAATTTGTCTCCTCCTTTGAGTTTGGTTTTTGTTGTAAAAGAAAAAACCAGTTGTATCCAAATCATTCGCGCATTTTATTTGAAAGTCCTTTCGCCCATGCAGCCTCAGGGTTACTTAGTACACCATTCTATAAACTATAAAAGGAATAAAATACGTCGAATGCTCATACAACTACTGCATTCATTTTACACAAAGACCATTGTATCGTTTTTAAAGTTTCACGTCAATGATTAAGTCATTCAATGGATATTAATCCGTAAGAGTATTAAATGTATGGCTATTGAATCTAGAAATGGATATAAAAACCATTTTTACGTAGTCATATAGACTTAAGGAGTGTATACTTAGGGATAAGATAATAGTAATTGATTCTTTAAATTAAGGGTTAGGTGATTTAATGAAAGAGTTTCAATCGATCATAACAAATATAAAAGCTGATTTACTTACGCTTTATATGAAAACGAATGGACAATATGTACCTATTAATGAATATTTCAGCGTTTTTAAGCAAACTATTTTTACTTATTTCGATATTACGAACAGCAGCTTCTTCCAGATTAAAGATGAAATGTTAATACCACTTGATCAAAATTTAGGAGTAAATCTTCTAGACGAGGGTATCCCATGGTCAATGATTGAAGAGAATTTACAATCTAAAAAGGTTGTAGATCTACCTTCTTTTTTTGGGGGGAAAGATGCAAATGCTAATTTCAATCAGTTATTTTTATTAAAAGCTGATGGGAGAGAGCCGCTTGGAGCTATTATATTTAGCGCAACACCAAAATGGTTGGAATTTTATAATTCAGAATATTTTGATGAATTATACGCGGTTATTGTACGCGTGTTTGAAGTCATTATAGATTCAGTTGAATTACGCAGAAATGAAACCCAATATCGTAAGTTGTATAATATGACGGATCTGTTCCATTCAACAATGGATATTGATGTGATTTTAAAAAATGTTCTTATTACAATAAAAGAAAATTTCCCGGAATTTTCAGTAGAACTAATTTTATCTAATGATCAGGATCGTCAAACGAAGGTTCAAATCAAGCTATTTGATTACATTGCAGAACGTCATTCTACGATTGAGGCATTCGTGTCAGGTGAAATTACAACAGAGCGGGCATCGGATTTGGAGTGTAAAATTTTAAATGCGCCAATTAAGGGGCGTCAGGCGATATATGGCATATTACAAGTAACTGCACCGTTAAATTTTGTGTATACGGAAGCGCAAAAAAGTTTTATACGGATGTTAGCGCAAGCTTCAGGTAATGCATTAGAAAATGCCCAGCTTTACCACCAGTCACATCGTCTTATTACGGATTTACAATTAATAAACGAAACATCCCATCGATTAAATTCAAAGTTAAATATCAATGAAATGCTAACCTATTTACAAAAACAACTTGATAAATCTTTCCAACCGATGGAGAGTTGTTTTGTATTTAAAAATCATAAATACGAATTGACGGAAGCTGTTACTGAGGTTTTCCTTAATGATGAAGGGGATATTTACTTACGTCATGTTGAAAAACATTTTGAACTGTCTCAGGATCCTTTGTTTATCGCTGATTTTAGTCGATTAATTGAAGAAGACGTAGCTTATAAGTCTTTAATGGCAATTCCTATGCTAGTCGAGGAGAAGATTATAGGTTATTGCTTAGTGCTTCATAAAGATCCATATTTCTTCTCGTTTGATAGCTTTAAGTTAATGCAGTCATTAATCCATCACTCGTCACTTGCAATTTCGAATTCAGTTTTAAGAAGCAGGTTACAAGAAATGGTCGATCGTGATCATTTAACAAAACTTTATGCACGGAGTTTCTTGGACCGATATGTTGAAAATTCTTTAGAAGTAGATGATTCAGGTATGTTCCTGTTATTTGATATTGATAATTTTAAAAATGTGAATGACTCTTACGGACATAAAGTTGGTGATGAGGTACTGGTGCAAATTGCAACGCAGTTAAAAATGATGATTGGTACAAGAGGGATTTGCGCGCGGTGGGGCGGTGAGGAATTGTCTGTTTATATTCCAAATTTATTGGAAGAAGAGGCAGTTAAAATTGTAAGTCAAATCGTAGAGGTAATCCCAAAAATTACGAAGCCAAGTGTAACGATTTCAGCGGGTTTTGTACCTTGGAAGAAGGCCGATAGACCAGAATTTGAATCGGTGTTCTTACATGCAGATACAGCCCTTTATATGGCCAAGAATAATGGTAAAAACCAATACTGTATTTTCAATGAATCGATGCAGATAAAATCGCAGTTTACTTAGTGAAGAAAAGGTGAGCAACCGTCAAAAAATGACAGCTTCTCACCCCTTTTTTAAATATGTTTTTCTAAAACGCGCACAAATAATGTTAAGCCGGCTTCGTCATCTTTTGAGAAGCGTCCTTTTAAGGGACTATCGATATCAAGAACACCGATTACTTCGTCGTTTTTCATAAGAGGGATAACGATTTCGCTATTTGATGCTGCATCACATGCAATATGACCAGGGAATGCGTGAACATCTTCCACTAAAATTGTTTCTTTTTGTGCGACAGCTGAACCACAAACACCACGTCCAACAGGAATACGTACACATGCAGGTAAACCTTGGAATGGACCAAGAACAAGCTCGTTATCCTTCATTAAGTAAAAACCTACCCAATTGATATCCGTTAAAAAT
Organism: Solibacillus sp.; assembly: GCA_045617525.1. GTDB lineage: Bacteria > Bacillota > Bacilli > Bacillales_A > Planococcaceae > JAZLIT01. Next base: position 3,297 of record JAZLIT010000177.1, read on the forward strand.
TGATTCAGTAATGCAGAGGCATTAGAGAGGTTAGCGATTTGATCTGTTTCCCCGTCTAATAATGCATCGAGTTGCTTTGAAATCGTTTCGTATTGAGCTAATAATGGACCATCATAATTTAATCTAGTGAACATAATAAACCTCCGAATAGTATTTAATTAGTCAGAAAAAAGCATGTTGTAATGCTGGTGTAAATCCTTTACAGTATGCGCGTCTGAGCCAAATGTAAAGGGAAGTTTAATTTCTTTTATAAAGGGAAGGAAATTGTGTGGTGGATAGCTTTCCTTGCAATACTCTTTACTTAACCCTGCACTATTGAAATCTATGGTATAGCCTTGCTGTTGCATTAATTTTAACACTTTTTTGATTTGCTCAGTGTCGTTTATATTTTGCCCGTGTGCCAGTTGGAATTTATGTATTAATGTTGGGTGTCCGATACGCTTTGGCTTGTAAATACCTAAGTCACATAAAATTGATGCTTGAACTGTATCGTAATAAAGGTCGTACATCGCTTGTATAGAACCAATCTTTGATGCGAAATGTAAATAAACATCGCGAGAATAATCAATGCATGTATAAAATTCATCCAACTTTAAAAAATGAACAGATAAAATACTATCATCTAAAAGTGGTCCTACCTTATTTAAAAAGGCTGTTGTTTGCGCCTCATAGCCGGCGATATAATCGATTTCTAAACCGATTTGTATATCGATCAATGGAGCATAATGGTCTTTTAACGCTTTTAGGTCTTCAAAATAAGCGGCTAAAAGTGATTCATCCATGCCGCTATCCTTGTCTGGAGTAGGGTCATTAAACCCTATAGGTAATGGTGCATGTTCTGTAAATGTAATTTGCGTAAAACGATGTGTAATCGCCTTTTCGATATACTCAACTAGCGAATCTTTGGAGCCGTGTGGGCAATAAGGGGTATGGATATGGCCATCTTTTTTCAAATTTTCTCACTCCTAAAAGTTTCTAATAAAGAATGGAAATAAATTCTTTGCTTTTTGCAACAAATTGTTTAAAACATGTTATGATAAATACAATTAGCCAATTCAGCGATCTTAGGGACAGGAGGCTTACAATGATAAAGTATATCATCATTGTCGTCGTCGTACTATTAGCGGCGCTTATTACGGGTTTAATTATGCGCCGTAAGCACCATTCTGAAATAGCACGATTAGAATCAGATAAATTACAAATTCAACATCATCCAATCTTCGAAGAGTTAACAAAATTAAAATCATTAAATATGAATGGTCAAACAGAAGAAATGTTTGAAAAATGGCGCAATGACTGGACCGAAGTTATCGACATTGATATTTTGAAAATCAATTCAATGCTATTTGATGCAGAGGATTATTTAGATCGCTTTAACTTTAAAAAGGCCTCTATTATTGAGAGGGAAGTAGAAGCGGGTCTAAAAAAATGCGAAGAAAAGCGTGTGAAAATTTTAAAAGAGCTTGAAGAATTAATCGGTAGCGAAGAAAAGAATCGCATCGAAATGGAGCAGCTTAAAGACTATTATCGTTCTGCACGAAAAACAGTTCTAGCACACCAACATTCTTTCGGTCCAGCTTTAGAGAAGTTAGAGGAACGTTTAGCCAACTTCACACCTACATTTGCGCAATTTGATGAATTGACTGGGCATGGAAATTATTTAGAGGCGCGAGAAATTGTTCTGACTTTAAATGCAGAAGCTCAGGCGATATTCTTACTATTAAGTGAAATCCCAACATTATTAACAGAAATCCAAACAAAGATTCCAGGTGTAATTCATGATTTACGTAACGGTCAACGTGAGATGGAGGAGCAATCTTATTATTTAGTTCACCTTGAAATGACCCAATATCTAGATAAAGTAGAAAATGAATTACTTGAATTAAAAGTACGGTTAGCGAATCTAGAAGTGGAGTATGTTACCGAACGTGTAAATGAACTAACGACTGAAATTGATAATTTCTATGATTTACTTGAGAAGGAAGTTATTGCGAAATCATTTGTTGATAAAAAAATAGGTAAAGCGCAACAGCAACTCGTAGAGGTATTAAGGTTAACTAGGGAAGTACATAATGAAGTTTCAAATGTTCAGCACAGCTACCATATTTCGGATATAGAGTCGGAAATTCCAAAGGCAGGTTTGAAACAGTTAGAAACGATTCAAAAACGTTATGAGCTATTGGCAACACGCGTTGGGGAAGAAAAGTCTGCTTATTCAAGTTTACAAGAAGAGTTAAAAGCCATCTCTGATGAAATTGAAAAAATCGAAGAGAAACAGGAGCAGTTCTCAAACACCCTGAAAAATCTTCGAATCGATGAAAATAAGGCGCGCGCAGAGTTAGAAGGTATTAAAAAGCTTTTATTAAAAACGGACCGTCAATTAAGTAAAGCAAATATACCAGGTATTCCAGATGAAATGGATGCACGTCTTGAAGAGGCTGAGGAGAAAATTTTTATTGTTGTCCAAAGCTTACAAGAGATTCCACTTAATATGGATACTGTACATATGAACATTTCAAATGCCCGTAAATGTGTAGAGGATGTTCACAAGCGGTCTGAAGAAATGATTATCAATGTGTTATTAATTGAGCGCTTAATTCAATTCGGAAATCGCTACCGTGCGACAAATCAAACTGTTGATAAAAAGCTGATAGAAGCTGAGGAATCATTCCATCAATTCCGCTACGTAAAAGCATTAGAGGAAGCAGCAAATGCTGTAGAATTCATTGATTCGAATGCGATTAAGCAAATTGAGGAATTAGTGCAAGCAGATCTTCTAGTAAAATGATGAGTAAAAACGATACCATATCGTTGTAAATAGGTTTATAATGAAACAATAAAAGTTGACCACCGCACATTTTTTTGTGAAGGTGGTTTTCTTGTGAAGCCATGAAAATCAGATTTAATAAAAAGAAGGTAACAAGTAATGATTTATTTAGATAATAGTGCAACGACAAAGCCACACGAGGCAGTTTTGCAAACATTTTTACAAGTCAATCAACACTACTATGCCAATCCTGCATCAATCCACCAAGCTGGTGTAGAGGCAAATGACCTATTAATGCGTGCGCGTGAACAGGTAGCTGGCGTTTTGAAAACAGATGGCACAAACATTATTTTTACAGCGGGTGGAACGGAATCAAATAACTTTGCGTTATATGGTGTTGCACGCGCTAGCATGCATAAAGGTAAACATATAATTATTAGTGAGATTGAGCATCCATCTGTGTTAGAAGTAGCAAAGAGTTTAGCTGAAGAAGGCTTTGAAGTCGACTATTTACGCGTGAATCAAAACGGTCTTATTTCATTAGATGAACTCACACGCATAATTCGTAAGGATACGATTTTAGTAAGTGTTATGCACATTAATAATGAAGTAGGTTCAATTCAGCCAATTGAAGAAATTGCAAAAATTGTTCATGCGAATAGTCGTGCGATGTTCCATGTCGATGCAGTGCAAAGTTTCGGGAAAATTCAGGTGACATTTAATGGTGAAGATGGCCCGGATATTGTAACAGTATCGGGTCATAAAATACATGCGTTGAAGGGCTCGGGTATTATTGCCTTCCGCAAATACATTAAGGTAGCGCCACTTCTAGTTGGTGGTGGACAGGAATTTGGCCTTCGAAGTGGGACAGTTGCTGTTCCTCAAGCAGTAGCATTTGCGAAAGCAGCTCGTATAGCGGTGGAACATTTAGAAGAATCGATGGAGCAATATAAAAATTGGAATTCAGGTATTCGCACATTTTTACAGCAATTTAATAATGAAGTATATGTGTTATCTCCAATAAATGGTGCAGGTCATATTCTTTCGTTTAGCGTAAAGGGCTTAAAGGGTGAAATTTTAATCAATGCGCTTCAAAAGCAGGATGTTATTGTGTCCACATCAAGTGCATGTTCATCAAAGCAAACGAAAAATAGCCATGTTGTTGAAGCACTCGACGTGCCAGATGTGTTCAAAAAAGGTGTAATTCGCCTAAGTTTTGGTGCACATACTACAGACGCAGATATTGAAGGATTTAAAGCAGCATTTCTAAACGTAATGAATGAATTAAAAGGAGAACGACTATCATGATTTTTAAAGAACTACTAATTCGCTATGGCGAGCTTTCAACAAAAGGACGTAATAAAAAAGATTTTATCCAACGCTTACGTGAAAACGTACGTTATTCTTTCGCAGATATTGCACCTCTAAAAATACGTGCTGAACGTGATCGTATGTTTATCGATATCGAAAATGCTGAGAAATTTGACGTGCTAATGAACCGTTTACCAGAAGTTTTCGGTATTCAGTCATTTAGCCCAGTAGCATCTTGTAGCAAGGATTTAGATGAGATGAAGGCACTTGCATTAGAAATTATGGAAGATTACCGCGACAAGGGTGACATGACATTTAAAGTAGAAGTGCGCCGTACAGATAAATCATTCCCACTAGACTCACATGAATTACAACGTGAAATGGGTGCAACAATTTTACCTAAATTCGATAATATCTCGGTTAATGTACGTAATCCAGACGTTTCATTACGCATTGAAGTCCGTGCGGATGCTGTTTATATGATGGCACAAGTTATTCAAGGTGCTGGTGGTATGCCAATCGGTTCAAACGGTAAATCATTATTAATGCTTTCAGGCGGTATTGATAGCCCAGTAGCAGGTTATTTAATGATGAAACGTGGCGTCCGTCTAGAAGCAATTCACTTCTTCAGCCCGCCATATACAAGTCAAAATTCCTTACAAAAAGTAAAAGATTTAGCGAATGAATTGACAAAATTTGGAGCTAACATTCGCCTTCATGTTGTCCCGTTTACAGAGCTGCAGGTGCTAATTAAAGAGCAAATCCCTGAAAACATGTCAATGACATCGACACGTCGAGTGATGATGCAAGTAGCAGATAAATTACGTGAAGAGGTTGGCGCATTAGCGATTGTTACAGGTGAATCTTTAGGACAAGTAGCATCTCAAACACTTGAAAGCCTAACAGCAATCAATGATGTAACATCTACGCCAATATTGCGTCCATTGATCGCGATGGATAAATTAGATATTATTAAAATTGCTGAAAAAATTGGCACGTTTGAAACATCGATCCTACCATATGAAGACTGCTGTACAATTTTCACTCCAGCAAGTCCGAAAACAAAGCCGAAATTAGAAAAAGTACAACACTATGAAAGCTTCGCGGAATTCGATGAGTTAATCGAGCGTGCAGTGAAAAATCGTGAAGTGTATGTATTCCCAGAGAAAAAAGTTAAAGAAGATAAGTTTGCGGATTTATTATAAGAATTAATGAATAGTCGTTATCCATTGCCTTAGCGTGGATAACGATTTTTTTTGTTTTATTTGTTGTGATAATAGATGTTAGAAAATTTGCGATAATTGCCCATTAATTACCTAAGTATTTGCATGCATGATTAAAGTGTAAACAGCACAATCTAATTTCACAAGGAGGTGAGCAATATGACTTCAAACAATAACAGTTCAAACAAATTACGTGTGCCTGGTGCACAACAAGCTTTAGATCAAATGAAATATGAAATCGCGCAAGAATTCGGCGTGCAACTTGGACCTGAAGCTTCATCTCGTTCCAACGGGTCTGTTGGTGGAGAAATTACAAAGCGACTAGTTCAAATGGCGGAGCAACAACTTCGCGGTCGATCAGGTGAATAATAATTAAATAAATGAAGCAAGTGTCTTAAAAATAGTCTCTATTTTTAAGGTGCTTGTTTTTTATTTTATTTTTTCTGAAAAATTAATTTATATACATTTTAATCGCAAATTAGCTTATTTATACGATATTTTCGTAAAATAACTTTGAATTTCGGTTAATTTTTCTCTATACTAATTAATAAGGGAATGGAAAAATTAGGGGGGATTTTAAATGGCGACAGATTTAATAGCACCTACTGTTTATAATATGGTGGATGAAATCGAGCAACATGCGAAGGGTGATCAAAAAATTGCACTCATCGTATTGGATGAAAATGGACAAGAGACAACATATACATATAAACAAATCATAAATCGAGCCAATCAAATAGCCAATGTACTAACTAATAGTGGTCTACAAATAGGCGATATAGTATTAATCATGTTACCGCGTTCTGTAGAAGCGTATGCAACGTATATAGGTGCTTTAAAAGCAGGTATTACCATTATCCCTAGCTCTGATCAATTACGCGCAGGCGATATTGATTATCGTGTTGGACATGCTGGAGCAAAGGCGATTATTGTACATGAAAATTATTTAACTGAATTAGAAAAGGCAGAAAGTTTTGCAAAAGTGACACTTTTTATTGTTGGTGATGCCAAGGATAAAAGTAAAACAGGCATTTATTTAAATGAAGATGTAGAAGGAGCTTCGGAACATTTTGAAGGTCGTGAAGTTAATTCTACGACGAAAGCGTTTCTTGCCTATACAAGTGGGACAACGGGTTCACCTAAAGGTGCAGTACATACGCATGCGTGGGGTTACGCTCATTTACGTACGACGGCTAAAAGTTGGCTCGGAGTTGAAGAGGGCGATGTTGTTTGGGCAACAGCTGCACCGGGCTGGCAAAAATGGATTTGGAGTCCTTTTTTAGCTGTTTTAGGAAGTGGTGCAACGGCATTTGTGTATAAGGGGAAGTTTGAGGCAACAGTCTTTTTGCAACTGATTGAGCGATATTCGGTGAATGTGCTTTGTTGTACACCGACAGAGTATCGCTTAATGATTAAAAAAGATAATTTATCAAATTTTAAATTCCCACAATTACGAAGTGCTGTTTCAGCTGGAGAGCCTTTAAATCGTGAGGTAATCGAGCGCTTCAAAGAGGCGTTTGATGTGCAAGTTCGGGATGGTTATGGGCAAACGGAAAATACTTTACTTGTAGGTACGTTAATTGGAATGGAACCTCGCCCTGGATCGATGGGGAAACCTACACCAGGCAATCATGTTGATCTAATTAATGGATTTGGCGAAATTGTGGCAATAGGCGAAGTAGGCGATATTGCTGTGCATAGGAATACACCGGCATTATTTAAAGGATATTATAAAGAGCCAGAACGAACATCGATGCAATTTAGAGGAGATTGGTATGTAACAGGGGACCGTGCACGAAAAGATGAAGATGGTTATTTTTGGTTTGAAGGTCGAAGTGATGATATGATTATTTCTGCTGGCTATACAATTGGGCCGTTTGAGATAGAGGACGCGTTATTAAAGCATCCACTCGTGCAAGAATGTGCAGTAGTCGCAAGTCCAGATGAAATCCGAGGAAGTATTGTAAAGGCATTTGTGGTTTTAAAGGACTTCGCACAGGCACAACGGGAAGGTATTATTAAAGAGTTACAAGACCATGTAAAAGCAGTTGTGGCGCCATATAGCTATCCACGTAAGATTGAATTTTTAGAGGAGTTGCCTAAGACGATTTCTGGGAAAATACGCCGTGTTGAGTTAAGAAAGCGCGAAGCATTAGTTAATGGTTTAATTTAATCAACTATCGGTACCTTTATTTTATAGTGAAGAAGCCACTTTTTTTAGAAAGTAGCTTTTTCTTTTTGTTTACAGGCAAAGAAAGTTGCATAACAAGGAGCCACTCTAGTAAAATAAGGGAATAAATAAGGAGGCGTTATTATGGTACAAACAACATTCAAACATAATCCAGTTACCCTTTTAGGGAACGAAGTAAAAGTAGGGGAAAAAGCTCCTGATTTTACAGTATTAGCAAACGATTTATCTCCAGTTTCTTTAAAGGATTCAGAAGGTAAAATTCGTTTATTCTCAGTAGTACCTTCTTTAGATACAGGTGTTTGTGACCAACAAACACGTAAATTCAATGAAGCTGCAGTTGAACTAGGTGAAAATGTAGTGATTTACACAGTTTCAATGGATTTACCATTTGCACAAAAACGTTGGTGCGGTGCTGCTGGAATCGAAGCAGTACAAACTGTTTCAGATCACCGTGAAGCATCATTTGGACAAGCTTACGGCGTTTTAATCGAATCTTTACGCTTATTAACACGTTCTGTATTCGTAGTTGATGCAGAAGGTACAGTTACATATGTAGAATACGTATCTGAAGCAACGGATCATCCAAATTACGACGCTGCTATTGAAGCCGTTAAAGCATTAGCGTAATCACTTTGTTTTTTTCGGAAACTATTGTAAAGTGAATAGAGTAATAAATGAGCCCACTCAATTTTTTTTGAGTGGGTTGTTCATTTGAAAGGAAGTTCGGAATGGATAAATTTGAGTATATTTTTAACTTTATTAATAAACGTGCTAGCGAAGTTGAGGCTGAGCAGCAATCATCATTTTTAGATGGTGTCATTGAAGCACTTGAGGAAACATTAGATGGAAAATATGAGTGGCAAGTTGAAGGCGCAACGCAGGAGGATATGCGTAAAGCAATTCAAATTGCAATTTTAAAAGGCATGCGCCAATCGAGCCAACCGAATCACCAAATGACGCCGGATTCACTAGGGCTTTTAATTGGTTATTTTGTGGAGCAATTTTTAGATTTACAGCTAGGAGAAGGTAAAATTACTGTATTAGATCCTGCTGTGGGTACCGGTAATTTATTAATTACGGTGATGAATTTATTAAATGGTAAGGTAAATGCAAGTGCAGTTGAAGTAGATGAGTTATTGATTCGTCTAGCAGCTGCGACAGCGGATTTAGTGAATCAACCTGTGGAGCTTTATCGTCAAGATGCACTTGAAAAGCTATTAATTGATCCTGTGGATGCCGTTATATGTGATTTACCTGTTGGCTATTATCCAAATGATGAAGTGGCACTTGATTATGAACTGTGTGCTACTGAAGGAATGAGCTATGCCCATCATTTATTTATTGAACAATCGATGAATCATTTAAAACCGGGCGGGTTTGGCTTCTTCCTTGTTCCAGGGAATTTATTTGAATCAGAGCAAGCTAAGCAATTACACAAATACTTAAAGCAGCACACATGGATTCAAGCTGTTATTCAATTACCTGAAGGGATTTTCTCAAGCAAGGCGCATGAGAAGAGTATTTTAATTCTTCAAAAGCAAAGTGAAGCGCTACGTGCACCTCGTGAAGTACTATTAGCCAAAGTGCCAAATATGTCGAATAAGGAAGCTTTAGCAATGTTCTTTGAAAAAGTGCAAATTTGGAAAGAGCAGAAATAAGCTGAAATTTAGAGTATCCTGTAGTTGCTAAATAGAGATTTAGCGGCTATGGGGTATTTTCTTTATAATAAAGTAAATATCCCGAAACTTTAAGTGGTAATATTCGTATATAATACTGATAGGCCTTCAGAAATTATTGTAGGCGCCTTAGACGAGGAGTGATCAAATATGTTACGTAAATTATTTGAAAGCCGTAATAATAGTGTTTGGTTAATTATGGCCTTTGTTGTTATGATGATGGGTATGTTAGTGGCAATATTTGCGCCAATGGTTACAACATTATCACGTTTTCAGTGGGACACAAAAATTGGATTTTCACCGAGTGGAAGTGCAATGTGGTTTATGTTTTTAGCGTTTTTAGCATTAACTCTTGGTTGTTACTTTATTTATAAGTTATCGAATAAATCTCAGCGAATCACGGCAGGTATCTTAGGTGTATTCTTTTTCGGATTAATTTCATTTATTTCTTACAACCAATATATTTACGTCGATAATGCTTATATTGAGGTAGGTACTGGATTTGGTGGGAAGCAATATGCTTGGACTGAGGTAAAAGAGGCTTCTTATTATAGCACAGCCGATGGTATTGAATCTTACGTATTGAAAATGGATGATTCGAAGGAAGTTGAAGTCGTATTTGGTGGTCTATTAAACAGCGGGGCGAAAGTTCATATTAGACGATCTGTAGAAGCGGCAGGTATTGTCGTCGTAGATAAACGTGATTTATAAAAGTAAACGATACATAAAAAGTAGCCCTCCGGTTTACTTACTTTTTAAATGACAAATTTGAAAAATAAGGCACTTTCTGTTCGAATTGAACGGAAAGTGCCTTATTCCTTAATTTTTATTCGCTTCAGGTTGACTGCGAATATCGTTGTGGTTCCTTATGTGTGCATAAATGGACTTCTTCAGTGCCCTCATTTAAATCGAAGGGCTACTTTTTATGTGCTTAGATCACTCTGGCGTACGGATTACAAGTACGTCACAGCTAGCAGAGCGTACGATTGCTTCAGATACAGAACCGATTAAGAAACGCTCAACAGCATTTAAACCAGTAGCACCACATACGATTAAGTCTGCTTCTACAACTTTAGAAAGTTCTTTTGTAATAATATTTTTAGGAGAGCCGTATTCGATTACAACTTCAACATTTGTAAGACCTGCTTCATTAGCTTGTGCTTTATAGCCACTAAGTAATTCTTCAGAGTGCTTTTGAGCGCGCTCTGCAATTGAACGATCATATGCTTCGATAGCAGCGAATGAACGCGTATCAATAACGTTAACTAAGTGAAGAGTTGAACCCTCGTTACGACGAGATACGTCAATTGATTTACGGAATGCGTATTCGGCCTCTTTTGAACCGTCAACTGCAACTACGATATTTTTATAATAATTAGCCATTGCCATTTCCTCCCTTACTTATCTATACTTTCATTATAACAAATGATTTAAAATTTGAAATAACAAGAAAATAAATGAATTTTATGTATAAAGAAAAATGTGTAGATAAATCAGAAGAAAAATGCATGAAACAGCGATTTTAAAATGTGACATAATTGTGTAAGTAGTATATAAGTGAAAAGATAGTGTATTTTCAATCAGTTTAGCAATTGTAACGCTAGGATTAATTACATAAGAATGTAACAGTGAAGAGGAAAATGAATTTTTACTAAAGGAAGTAGAAATCTATTTACCGGAAAATTTATAAAATTAAAATAATAAAACTTATCATTTAACAATTAAATTGGTAAAATGAAGTTAATTTACTGCCATAACAAGTAAAAAGACAATTAGGAGGCACATCAATGATTATCGGAGTACCAAAAGAAATTAAAAA
>JAZLIT010000178.1:0-8915 GCA_045617525.1 Solibacillus sp.
CAAATAGCATGTGGGATTTACATGCTATTTTGTATAATTATTTCTTTTATTTTATTAATTTTGTACTTCAAAAGAAAACCCATAGAATTAAAATTCCATTTAGTAATGTTTATTTAGTAAGATCAATTTTCTTTTGCAATAAATAAATTGTGATGCCTCCTACTAGCATTGAAAAGGCCTCACCAACAGCCACAGTTCCATAGGTTGGCCAAAATGGTAAGTCGAAAACAATCATAAGCTGCGCTGCTACTGTAAACATAGAAGCTGTAAAGAGAACACCTGTTATGACTAATTTCCATACAAGATTTTTCATATGTTTAGTTACCATACGGCAAATAATTAATACGATAAAAGTAGCTATTCCACCTACTGGCACATCAATCCACCACATCGGTGAAAATAAATTTGCCATGACTACCCCTAGAGTGACTGCTACAATGTAACGTTTATGAAATAACGCTAAATAGTTAAACATTTCGGATAATCGTAATTGTACAGCTCCGAAGCTAATGACAGCTAAAACAAGTGTCACCGCCACATAAAGTGAAGCAATGATAGCTACTTTAGCCGTTTCCTGCACGTCAGTACGTGCCGTTGAAACCGGATTTTGCATTATTTAATTTCCTCCTTTATAAAATAGAATTCCACTATTTTACTATTAACTATGACCAAAGGAGCATGGGTGCTAGTTCCCTGCCAAAGTGCCATAGTGTGCGTTTGCACCCATTCATTATGCTATAAAAATTAAATAATAACAATATGCCATTTACTTATTCATCCAACCACCATCAATCGGGATAATTGTCGCATGCATATAATCGCTTTCCTCACTCGCTAAAAACAACGTAATATTCGCAACTTCTTCAGGTTTTGCCCATCTTCCAGCAGGTGTTTGCTGTGCTACCCACTTGGCGATCTTACCATCTCCTTCAAAATCAGCTGCATTCATTGCAGTTTCAATCGCACCTGGCGCTATACCATTTACACGAATTCCTTCTTTACAGTAGTCATATGAAAGCTGTTTCGTATAGCCAATTACTGCATGCTTTGAAGAAGTATATGCCGCACCCCCACCTCCAGCAATCATTCCTGCAATTGAAGCCATATTTACAATGACACCTTTTTTATGTGCAAGCATTCGCTTTAATACAGCATTCGTTACTAAATACATGCCTTTTACATTAATATTAAAAATCCTATCCCATAAATCTTCATCTGTTTCTAATGACTTCGCATATCCATCGAGTACGCCTGCAGTATTACATAAAATATCAACACGATCTAGTTTGGCAATCGTCTCTTCAATAAAAACTTTATCTGTTACGCTACCGACAAAATGTGTATAGCTTTCATGAACTACAGTTGCTTTTTCAACATCAATTCCGACGACTACTGCACCTTCTTGTAAAAAGGCCATTACTTGCGCTCGACCAATACCTGATGCTGCACCTGTTACAATAATTTTCTTTCCTTCAAATCTATGTTTCATCATTTACCTCCATCAAAAAAACTGACTTGTTTTAACAAGCCAGTATCTTTTCTTATTGTACGATTGCCCAATCTTCAGCTAAAATATCGCAAACTGTCGGCGTAAACATTGTGTAACCTTCACCTGTTACATTAATAACGAAATAAGGATTCATTGATAAACCATCTAATGTCGTTTCAGGTACATATTTCACGTAAAGTTCCGCCCCATGCCATCCTTTACGAATAATTTTTTCCCCAGCTTTTAATTGTGGTAATACTTCTTCAAACGTCATTGTCATCTTCCTTTACATACATATTTTCTTTTAACATTATACCAAGAATTTCTTACGAATAGAAAAAAATTAGTGATTTTCTATTTATTCTCAAACATTATTTAACAAACAAAAAACCGAATCCCCTCAAAGATTCGATTTCTTCATGTTGAATTTCTGAATTACGCTCGTCGATTAATACGCGACTGATTACTACGGATTTATCCTTACAACAACTTCAACAAAACATTTTGTATATAAATATATACTAATTGGAAATTACTATAGAGCGTTTATTTAACAAAATAAATATGCTTACACTCTTTAGGCTTAAGATTTAAAACAAATAGGAGGCGATTGTATGAAAGGCTGGCTTTTTTCAGGAACAAACAAACCGTTAGAATTGATTGAAAAGGAAGATCCAAAAGCAATTCCAGGTCAGGTTGTTATTGAGGTAAAGGCGGCAGGCTTATGCCATTCAGATGTTGCAGCATTACAAGATCCAGGTTGGATGCCTCTTTTCCCGCATGGTCCAGTTATTATGGGACATGAGTTTGCAGGGGTTATTATCGAAGTAGGCGAAGGTGTTGAAGGTTTTAAAATTGGTGATCGTGTTGGGGCTAACCCAATGAATCGCGAAACAAAAGTAACTGCTGGATATACTTATGACGGTGGTTATGCAGAAAAAGTACGTGTTCCTGCAGATCAATGCGTAATTATTCCTGAAGGTGTTTCCTTTATAGAAGGTGCCGCTTCAACTGATGCCGGTATTACTGCTTATCGTGCTGTTTTCAGCATTGGAGAAGCGAAAGAAGGTACAAAATTAGGTCTCGTTGGTATCGGTGGACTTGGTCAATTTGCATTACAAATGGCACTTATTAAAGGATGCGAAGTATTCGCTACAGACGTTTCTCCAGAAGCCCGTAAACTTGCAGAAGAACTAGGTGCTCATAAAGTATACGACACGATTTTAGATATGAACGAAGCAAAATGTGATGTAATCGTTGACTTTGCTGGCTTCGGACAAACAACTTCTGACGCACTAGAAGCTATCCGACCACAAGGAACAGTTGTAATTGTTGGTATGGGTAAATTAGAATCTAATATCAATACTTATTTAATGATTACAAAAGAAATTAAGCTTTTAGGAAGCAACGGTGGATCAGTAGAAGACTTAAAAGGTGTATATGATTGCTTCGAAACTGGCAAAATGAATCCCCAGTTAATTACTATTCCTTTTGAAGAAGTAGATAAAGGATTAGAAAAACTGAAAAATCATGAAGTTAAAGGCCGCTTAGTAGCTGTCTTTGAATAAATTTAAGTGATCTTTGCATTAAAAATAGTGGTAAAGAAATCCGCAAATCAAACAGGCTAGGTTCTTGTAAAAAAAAACTTAGCCTGATTCGTTTCATATAATCACCAACTAATTCATAACATCTTTCTTCTGTAAGATTTGCTATCACAGTTGCATATTCTAAGTGTTCCTGCCTACCGCCTTTAAATTTTAGGAAAAAAGAAGCCTCCCATAAGTTTCCTCAACTCATGAGACGCTTCGATTATAATGTTACCAAAATTTCAGCATTTCACTTTCACCCTACATACAAACCCATTTATATGAAGTGTTAGAATATAAGGTACGCGGGCTCAGATCGCACAACGCAACCAAACAAAATCTGGCTGTAAAAATAGCCCTGCCATCTTAAAATTTAAGATAACAGGGCTATTCGTGATGTGTACTGAAACTACAGGCTTACCTGCTTGAACGCTTGCTGAAAGAAGTTAAATTTTAAAATGATTAATCTGTCCTTTTAACTTAATAATCATGTGATTTAATTCAGTTGAAATATTTAACATTTCTTCTGAAGAAGCTGTTTGCTCTTCTATTGAAGCCGCAATACTTTGAGAATTTTCATTCGATTCTTCTAATGAATGAACAGTTTTGTTAGTTGTTTCAAGCATTTGGTGCGAACCAACCGCGATTTCTTGAATCGTTACTGTAACATTTTGAATTTCATTTTTCATTTCATTCACTAAATTCGAAATCGTATTAAATGTCTCACCTGCAGAATAAATAGTAATGCTCTCTTCCTCGATTTTTGTGACAACATTATTCATTGCAACAACCGATTCATTTGAGTCTATTTGCATTTCATTAATAAGTGATGTAATATCGCTCGCTGAATTTGCAGATTGCTCAGCTAGTGAACGAATTTCAGCTGCAACGACTGCGAAACCTTTACCGTATTCACCAGCTCTCGCTGCTTCAATCGCCGCGTTTAACGCCAATAAGTTAATTTGATCTGAAATATTAGAGATAATTTTTGTGATCTGACTTACTTCCGTTGAACGGACATTCATCTGCTCAGTTTTCATTAATGACATTTTCGCTGTTTGATTGATTAATTCAATACCAGCAACTGACTTTTTAATTACTTCATTCCCTTGTGTCGCTACATTTGTTGCATTTATTGCTTCGTCTGACACTAACTTTGTGACACTCGAAATATCTGCAATTTGCTCTGTAATTTGTTGAACAACCACACGATTTTGTGTTGCGCCCTCTGTAATTAACTCTGTATTTGAGGCAATTTCTTGAATGGCACTTGACACTTGATTTGATGCAATAGTTAATTGTTCTATACTTTCTTTCAATGTAGATGACCCTTCTTCTACATGGTTGGATGTATCTGTTACATGCATGATTGTAACTCTTAGCTGTGACTGCATCTCTGTGAAGCTCGATGCTAAACGCCCAATTTCATCCTGGCCGCTCACTTCTAATTGTACCGATAGATCACCCTTTGCCACAATTTCAGTATGATGAACAAGCTTCATTAGAGGTTTTACAATTAACTTTGCAACAACAATTGCTATAATCGTCCCTAAAATCGAAGCTACAATAAATAATGATAGGATAGTTTTTATCAAAACCCCGTTCAACTCATCAATAAAATCGGCATCAGCATCTAACCCCAGGATGGAATCCGTCCCTGGAATTCTCAGGAATGTTGATTTATGCTTCCCATATTCATCTTCATAAATATCACTCAAAACAACATCTGTCATATTCAATGCATTTGCTTGATCTGGAGTAAAATCTAATGGTGTAAGGTACTCATTTGCATTCCCTAATACTAAAATAACCTCTTCACCATCGATCTTACTCATAATATAGGCGTTTTCTAAGTCATTCTCATTTTGGAAATCTGTCGTAATAGCTAGTAATTTTTCGTAAGAAGCTTCATTATCTTTTGCATCATTTACTAAATCTGTATCATATAAAGCGCTGAATTTCTCCATACTTAATTCCAAGTTTTGATTATATTGCGGAATAATCTGGTCATTAATTAAATTACTTGAAACAATGAAAAGAATGTATCCAAATACGATACTTAGAACAATCAGTGGAATTAAAATCCCTAATAGAATTTTTGCTTTTACTGTATTAAATTTTTTCATCATCTTTTCTACTCTTTAAAATATATATTCACTTATTTTAAAGAAGCTATTCCCCTCCACACCTTATATTCTTATAGAATTACACTAAAACAGACGTTTTTTCTTCTACAAACGCCATAAAGTCTAATGTCAAAATGTGTTCATTTTGCGCTAATGAATCACTACTAAAGAAAATTACGGCAAACGTTGTACCACTATCATACGGAATATGTCGATACTCCAAAATATGATGAAATTGCTCTTTCAGTAAGTCATGACGTACAATATAGCGCTCATCTATTTTGATTTCACTATCAAATTCAGCACATGTAAAGCTATAAATTTGATTATCCATTCGCTCAATTAATTGTGGCCAATTAGGCTTTCTTTGATCGAAGAAATAATCATATGGATTGACACCATATGCAAAGTCACCTAGCTCCGTTGTACCCGCACCCGCAAAACGTAAAGGATTCACCTCAATGGGTACAATCGCTCCCTTTTCATTCATACGAAATTCAATATGAAGTGGCATTTTTTTCAAATCAAATAGTTTTCCAAACTGCTTTAAATAATTAGTAATTGGTGCTAAATAATCCTGTAACACTTGCTTGCTCGTATAATAAATACGGTCACTCATGTCTTGATCATCTTTAAACATTCGGGCAAATATATTTAATATAACAGGTTCATTATGTATATCAAAATAAAGATCTACCGCAAACTCTTGTCCTTCAATATAACTTTCGATAATAAAAGTGTTACTGTCTAAAACATCCGTTGAATATTTTTCACTCGACTGCTTCATTGCTTCATCTAATTCACTAACGATCTGTTGAAATTCATTCTCATTTTCAATACGATAGACACCTACACTCGAATAGCCTACAGAAGGTTTTAAGATGATTGGAAATGGCAGCACTTGCAAGTCTACTTCACTTAATTCACTAATCGAGGCTTCTAAAAAGAAAAAGTCAGGATAACTTTCTGCTAAACACTTTCTGAAGGCAACTTTATTTTTAAATAAGTTAGCCATTTTTGTTACATGTGCGTCTGCGTAATATTCGTTCAAAACATTAAACGATTCCTCCGCGTTCATAATGATTAATTCCTCTTGTTTAAATGCATCTACCAAACCTTGTTCACCCTTAAGTTGTTGACCTAAAATTACGTTTTGCTGTATATCACAAATCTTAATTTTTTTGTTAATCAATGTCTCTGTTAATAGTGGTGATACATATGTTGTATCTAATAAAATCATTTTTTTCACTCCTACTGTGTTTATTCAAATAATTAATTATTCATCAACGAATCCAGATTCCAGATTCGGCCCCCACGCTTGAACAAAGAACTCATCACCTTATCATGACTCGTCCGTAAGCGTAACTTCTTTCAATCGGTGTGTAGCACTCTATGAAAATAGTTACCCCCTTGCGCTTAATTCACCACCTATTAATGTGAGAGACTTCTATCGAAAGAAGTTAAAAATAATTAAAACATCCATTATGCCTAGACAAAAAAAATATATAGGTAATTAAACCTTGTATAATTAAATCGAAAATATGATTAATTAATACCAGACTCAATATATTATACACAAATATTTAATATTTTCTATATTTTTTAATTGATACTAAAAATCACATTGTTAAATCTATAAAAAAACTCGTATTATATATATTAAAGTAGGTTACATATTATCTATTTATCGTTTAAAACCAGATTAATAAATAAAAACCTAATTATATGCAGAGATAAAAAGAATCATAAAAATACCATAAATTGGTGATTGTTTATAATTTTATGTTTTTTTCAATTTACTTAAATTATTTTCAATATAATTAAAATAGATAAGTTGGTTGCAGGCTTACCATAATCGAATTAAAACCAAATCGTGGTTGTAAAAAATAGCCCTGCTATCTGAAAATTTCAAGATAACAGGGCTATTCGTGGTGTGTACCGAAAAATTTTGCTTATATTTATCGTACAGGCTTACCCTGTTTGGACGCCCACTGAAAGTAGTGAATACTTGCCACCTATAGGAGGAAGAGTCTTCTGCAGAAAGAAGTTAAATTTTAAGTCTATACTGATGATTTTTGATATCTATTCATAAACTTACTAAGAAATGTGTCCTACTACAAACGATATCGGAATAGTACATAACGGTCAGAAATGAGGTGATATTACGTTAGAAAAACTTAGAAAAATTGATTGGAAAACAGCTGTCTTTATGGGGATTATTTTTTACTCTTTGACTATTTCAATCCATCTTCTAATTATAATCGGAATTATTCCATTCACATGGGTTAATGGTGGACGGTCTGAATCCTTCGCTACTCAGTTACCAATATATATAATCAATACTGTTATTTCCATTATTGGAGGCGTTTTCACGCTGTTTGTCAGCAGAAATATACTAAATAAATACCAAAGAGGAATAACCAATATATGTTGGTTTTTTGTTGTACTTTGGTCAGTTGGGTTTATACAACAATTGTTTGGCACACCTTTTGAAAAAATGGTTTGTTCGTTTATATTGCTCCTTGGAGTCATCTCGAACTTGCGTATGGAAATTGAAAAACAAAAACGAGTAACGTTAAATTAACAAGTTATTGGAAAAATGCACTTAAAGGAAAGGGTGCTTTAGTAAAAAACGGACATCAAAATACAACGAGTTTGGAGATACATTTCCCAGCTCGTTTTTATGTGCATTTTAAATCAACCTTTCCCTTTAAATTCTTCTATTGACTGAACAGTTTTATTTGTCGTTTCAAGCATTCGTTGCTTACCACCGCTACCTCTTGAATCGTTACTGTAAAAATATTTGTGGAATTTATTTCTATTTTAACAGCATTTTTTTTAGGGGATTTAGAATGGGTTAATGACTAGCTATAAAGAATATGAAAACAGTCCTCGTGACCCTGAACATTATTTATGGGATTTTCGATTCGGCGGAGAGCCAATCTTCGTGTTTGGAAATGCTCCAGCATATAAGAAGCGCAAGACACGTCATCTAGGAAATGAAATGGTCCTTGGATTCCAGCCTCGCAAGATATTTGAAGGGTTAGAAGTAACTGAAAAAGGAGGTATTATGTCACGCGAAAAAGTCGTAATCGTGTAGAAGCTTGGGATCAGCTGTCTAAGCATCCAAATATCGGCTACTTTGGTGACCCAACGCATAATGAATGGAAGCAATTCTTTATCGGTGATGATATTGTTCCAATTCAAGGCAAATGCCCATTCCACCATAAATCACAAGCATGAACTCTAATTCTATGCTTTCACTGGGTGTTTTTGTGCGTTCACGATTCATGTTTGTGCGTTCGGAACTTGAGTTTGTGCGTTCACCGGTACTGTTTGTGCGTTCGGAACCAAAGTTTGTGCGTTCACCGGTACTGTTTGTGCGTTCACGCTATTTTTGTGCTTTTAGAACGCTAGCTGTTCCTACAACAAATTCTTGATAAATCATATTAGACACCGCTTGGATATACTGTGGTTGTCTATTCAGAAGATTGATTTCCAAAATCATCACCCCTTCAAAAGCTCAAGAAATTTTCTCTGTGTTACCTGTAAATTAGTCGTACCTATAACTGCAACTTCTATATCGTCCGAATAAAATGCCGCGAAATTTTGGCCTTCATATCTGGGTACAATATGGATATGAAAATGCTTTAAATCATCAAAAGACCCACCATTTTGACACATTGTTATTCCGTCTGGCTTAAATAATTTCTT
>JAZLIT010000179.1:0-8624 GCA_045617525.1 Solibacillus sp.
GACACTAATGGTGTTAATAATTCATTAACAGCAGGGATTACTAGGCGATCGCCTTCTTCCTCCATGCCTTCCATTGCGATGATGCATGCGTTCGCGCCACGTGCAACGACTTCCTTCACGTTTCCGCGAATGTTAAGTGCTACTGACTTTTGTGTCGCTAATGCGAATACAGGCGTGCCATCTTCAATTAACGCGATTGTACCATGCTTCAGTTCGCCACCAGCGAAACCTTCAGCTTGGATGTAAGAGATTTCTTTCAGCTTTAATGCGCCTTCTAATGCTACGCAGAAATCCATGTTACGACCGATGAAGAATGCGTTGCGTGCAATTTTCAAGAAATCTTCCGCAATCTGTTCCATTTCTTCTTTCGAGTCTACCATTGCTTGAATGCCGTTCGCCGCGATTGCTAGCTCTTTCTTCAAGTCAAAATCTAGTGCCATGCCCGTAGCTTTACCTGTTACATAAGCTGCTACCGCTAATACCGCAATTTGCGCTACGTATGCTTTTGTAGAAGCTACTGCGATTTCAGGACCTGCATGTAGTAATAACGTGTAATCAGATTCACGAGAAAGTGTAGAGCCTTGTACGTTCGTTACCGTTAATGCTTTGTAGCCCATTTCTTTAATCTTCACTAATACTTGGCGGCTATCTGCAGTTTCCCCAGATTGCGTGATGAAGATGAATAATGGTTTTTTAGATAGTAAAGGCATGTTGTAGCCAAACTCAGATGAAATATGCACTTCAACCGGGATACCTGCCATTTTCTCAAAGTATTGCTTCCCAATTAAACCCGCGTGGTAACTCGTACCTGCTGCGATAATATATAAACGATCTGCTTCTTTTAATGCTGCTAAAATGTCCGCATTAATTGAAAGCTCGCCCTGTTCTGTTTCATAGGCTTGAATAATTTTACGGATTACAGTTGGCTGCTCATCCATTTCTTTCAACATGTAGTGAGGGTATGTGCCCTTCTCGATATCGCTCATATCAAGCTCAGCTTTATATGGTGCACGCTCTACAGGGCGTCCATCTAATTTCGAAATTTCAACGCTGTCTTTGCGTACAAGGACTACTTCTTTATCGTGTAATTCGATAAATTGGTCTGTTACTTGTAGCATTGCCATTGCGTCAGATGCGATAACGTTAAATGTATCGCCAACACCTACTAGAAGTGGTGATTTATTTTTTGCTACATAGATTGTTTCTGGATCCTCGTTATCTAAAAGTGCTAACGCGTAAGAGCCGTGTAATTGGCCTAATGTTTTACGGAATGCTTCAACAGTTGATAACCCTTCTTTTGCAAATAAATCAACTAGCTGTACAATAATTTCTGTATCGGTATCCGAATTTAATTGCGTCCCTTTTAAATAAGCTTTTTGCAATAGATGATAATTTTCAATAACCCCATTATGCACAAGTGTGTAACGACCTGTAGCACTTTGATGTGGGTGTGCGTTTAAGCGGTTTGGAACACCGTGCGTTGCCCAACGTGTATGGCCAATTCCTACAGCTGCTTCAACATCGCCATCTACGGCTTTACGTAAATCAGCAATACGCCCTTTTTCTTTGAAGATTGTTACGCCTTCTTCGTTATTAACCGCAATACCTGCTGAGTCATACCCGCGATACTCTAATTTTTCTAAGCCTTTTAATAAAATCTCTTTGGCGTCAATCGCGCCGTTAAATCCAACTATTCCACACATATTTATACCCTCCGGTGAAGCTACATCGCTTATAATTTTGACAATGCAAAACTAGGCTACTCACGTGGCTGTCGTTTTACTTGGTTCACTCTGAATAGTGAACGCGTTTAAACGCAGCGATGTAGCTGTATTTTTTATTTTATTTGCCTTTTCGTTTGATTGTCGAGTGAATCACTTCACTGTTTTAAAACGAAATCTACAACCGGGCATGTGCGGTTGGGAGGTACCCGCCGAAAGTTCGATACTCCTCCACCTCGTCTGCTAAGAATTGTTTCCGTCCGATTTTCTTAGCTCTGGCGCTATTATTGTTTTCCTAGTTTCTTATATTGCGCTTTCTTTTCCTCCTTTTAGGCGCATTGCTTAACTTCATATTATTGGGAATAAATTGTAATATTTATTAAGCACTTTCATCATACATAATTCCAACGAAAAGGTCAATTATTCGCGTGAAATCAGCTTTTCTAGAACTATAGACAACCAAAAAGCGTATCGTAAATCTAGGTCTTTCGTATGGTTTTATTCTATTATTTCTACAGCTCTATCTCTATTCTATTCAATCAAATTAAAAACGCTCCGAAAAATATCGGAGCGCCTCAATTTATTATTCAGTTAAACCCATTTCAGCTTTTACAACTTCTGCAATACGATTTACGTACTCTTCGCATGCTTCCTCTGTTGCAGCTTCTACCATTACGCGAACAAGTGGCTCCGTACCTGAAGGGCGCACTAATACGCGACCATTACCAGCCATTTCAGCTTCAACTGCTGTAATAACTTGTGCTACTGATTCGTTTTGTGTCACTGCGTGTTTATCTGTTACACGTACATTCACTAAACGTTGTGGGAAAATCGTCATCTCAGCAGCTAGCTCAGATAAGCGTTTACCAGTTGCTTTCATAATATTCACAAGCTGGATACCTGTAAGTAAACCATCACCTGTTGTGTTGTAATCTAGGAATACGATATGCCCCGATTGTTCCCCACCGAAGTTGAAGCCGTTCGTGCGCATTTCTTCTACAACATAGCGATCACCCACAGCTGTTTGATTGCTTGTCATACCGCTTTCTTCTAATGCTTTATAGAAGCCCATATTACTCATAACCGTTGAAACTACTGTATTTTTATTTAAGCGACCTTTTGTATTTAAATATTTACCAATGATAAACATAATTTGGTCACCATCAACGATTGCGCTATTTTCATCAACAGCGATTAATCGGTCACCATCTCCGTCAAATGCTAGACCTACATGTGCTCCGCGTTCTTGCACAAATGCTGCAAGTTTTTCAGGATGTGTAGAGCCGACGCCTTCGTTAATATTTAAGCCGTCTGGAGAAGAACCCATTGTTGAAATGTCCGCTTCTAGATCCGCGAATAAATGCGTTGCTAATGAGCTTGTCGCACCATGTGCACAATCAAGTGCAACATGAATATTTAAAAAGTCTTCATCTATTGTTTGTTTTAAATATGAAATATATTTTTGAACACCTTCAAAGTAGTCGCTAACCGAACCAATTGCTGCGCCTACAGGACGAGGTAGCATATCTTCTTCTGCATCTAATAGTGCTTCAATTTCGGCTTCTTGCTCATCCGATAATTTAAAGCCATCCGGACCAAAAAATTTAATGCCATTATCCGCGACTGGATTGTGAGACGCTGAAATCATAACGCCAGCCTCTGCATTCATTACACGTGAAAGATAAGCAACACCCGGTGTGCTAATCACGCCTAAACGCATTACCTCTGCTCCAATTGATAGTAATCCAGCAACTAATGCTCCCTCAAGCATCTCTCCTGAAATACGTGTGTCACGGCCAATTAATACTTTCGGTCGATCTTTAGCATCCTTCGTTAATACATAACCACCCGCACGACCTAGCTTAAACGCTAACTCCGGTGTTAACTCACTATTAGCGACTCCACGGACGCCATCTGTTCCGAAATATTTCCCCATTCAATTTCTCTCCTTCAATGCTAACCAATTTATGCCTTTTGCATAAAGATGATTTTATTTTGCAGTGCTTGGGCCTAGCGTTAATTATCGCCGTTATTTTCTAAATCCGATGATTCTTCATCAGCTTCATTTGCTGCCGTTACATCTGCTTCTACTAGTACTGGATCTTGAGACGTTGCTTTAATTCCATCAGATAAAACCATGATTCCTTCATAGCTTCCTGATGTTTGCAATTCCTCTAGATTTATTTGTACAGTAATATCTGTTAATTTATCTACAATTGACTTTACACCTGTTACTGTAATCATTTCTTGCGCTAAAGTTAAACTGTTTAATGTGATGTTTTCATTTAGCTCACCTATCGTTTCTATCTTCAGTGGAACCTCTTTTGTATAAGCCTTCACATTTACCCCTACGTTTACTTTTTGAGGCTCAATCGAAACATCTAACTTACTCAAATCTTTATTCAATACGATCACATTTGACTCTTGCTCAAATGAGTCGCGAATACTATCATCCACTTTAACAGAAGCCTTTACATAACTAATGCTATCAATAATACTCTTCGCACCAGAAATAAGTACCCTTGCAGGTGTCGCAGTCGTTCCATCTAACACAAAATCTTCAGCGATTTGACGACTATTTATCTCTGGCTCTACTTTAAATTCTTGTGTCACACGCTCTTCGATTGAAATTTTTACCATTCCGGGATCAACCGTAACATTCAACTTCTCAGAAAAATTCTCAGCTTGAATTGTAACGCTATGTTCACCAATAAACAACGGATTTAAATCGACAAACACTTTATAGTCCTTAAGAATCTTCGCTTGAACCACCAATGTCTCCGGGCCTTCTATTTTTACATCTACTGTTTCAGGCAATCCCGTAACAATTAAGTTATCATCGTCATAATACACTTCTAGTGGGACATTTGTTAATATATCTGCTTGCGTTGTTGTATTTGATTGATTTTTATCTGTAATTAATGACTGGACATAAAAGAATAATAATACAGACAACGCAAGTGCTGTAATACGTAACACCCAAGGGCTATCGAATAATTTATCCATTCTTTTTCCCTCCCCATGTCCATTTAGAGGAAGCATTTACATCCTGTGATTGCCCAAACCATAAGTTTCGAATTAACTCCTCGAACTCTGTAGGTGTTAAGTTACGATGTAAATTCCCATTTGCCGTAATACTAATTGCACCGGTTTCTTCCGAGACAACAACTGTAATCGCATCCGTAACCTCACTTAGCCCTAAAGCTGCTCGGTGACGTGTACCTAACTCTTTTGAAATAAATGCACTTTCTGAAAGTGGTAAGTAACATGCTGCGGCAGAGATTTTATCCTTTTGAATGATAACTGCTCCATCATGAAGTGGTGTATTCGGGATGAAAATATTAATTAATAACTCCGAAGAAATCTCCGCGTTCATTTTAATACCTGTTTCAATGTATTCATTAAGTCCCGTATCACGCTCAATCGAGATCAATGCCCCAATACGACGTTTAGCCATATAGCTTACAGATTTTTTCATTGCTTCAACAAGGCGATTTCGCTCATCATCTTGCTGACTCGTTGAACGTTGAAACAACTTACCACGGCCTAACTGCTCAAGAGCACGTCGAATTTCTGGCTGAAAGATAATGATGATTGCAAGGAAACCCCAACGTATAACTTCCTGTAACAGCCAATCCATCGTATCGAGTCCAAAATTTGTAGTAGCAATTTTTGCTATTATAATGACAAAAAGACCCTTTAATAATTGAACAGCTTTTGTTCCTTTTATAAGGGTTAGTGCCTTATATAGCACATATGTGACAATTGCTATGTCTAAAAAATCCATAATAATATTTACAGGCCCTATATCTGCAAATAACTCTGATAAACTCACGTGGCATCCCCCACTCCATTCGCTAATCCATTAAAAGTAGTATATCATAAATCCCTATTGTTGCCTTTTTTAAATAGCAAAAAGTCTACCCAAACGAGTAGACTTTTACATTTTGGATAGCACGTCATATTTTAACAACCATTTACATTGTTAAAAACTTGCTATAACGCCTTTCCACGTTGATTTAATTTTATACCATAGCCAATCAAAGGATTTATCGATTTCTTTAACACTTCCACTTACAACCGCTGTAGATGCCATGTATTTCCCGTTTACAACCGTAACATCGCCATCTACTTCCCCATCTATACGTAAATCACCGTTCTCCACGACAATATCGCCCCTGACAACCTCACCTAAAGGCACGATTACCGTTTGCCCTTCCACAATCAAATTCGCATGATTACTTACAGAAAACTGCGTATCACTTGAATAACTACCAAGTAAAGCTGCACCCATGAAAAGGAAGAATACCGCGGCCGCTACTAATATTGGATAGCGACGTAACCATCTTTGAATCGACATCGAATTATTACGCTTTGGTAAACAACTCATGATTTGGTCCTCAAAATGTGGAGGTGCTGTAATATGTGCGGCACTTTTCACGAATGCAATTGTATCGCCAAGTTCATGCATATGCTGTTTACAAGGCTCACATGACAGCAAATGCTTCTTCAACTCTTGTTCGTGATCACGACTAATATCGCCATCTAAATAATCATGCATATAGTCGCTAATATGCTGTGGACACGTACTCATCTGTGATCCCCCCTATAAATTGTTTAATTGCTTTCTTAATGCTTCTCGACCACGATGAATACGTGTTTTAACCGTACCAAGTGGCATATCTAAAATTTCACTTATATCCTGTAATGAAAGTTCCTCAATATATTTCAACACGATTACCGAACGATACTTCTCCGGTAAACGACTTATTTCATATTGTATACGCTCTTGTAATTCCATTTGCTCTAATTGCTCCTCTGGCAATTGCTCAGAAGCAGCAATTTGCGAATACATATCTAAACCATTCGTACCCGCAACCTCAGCATCTAAATAATAATCTGGCTTTTTCTTTCGGATTCTGTCGATACAAAGGTTTGTCGCAATTCGATAGATCCAAGTAGAAAACTTACGCTTCTGATCAAACGTATGCAAATTAATATAAGCACGTATAAACGCTTCTTGCGCTATATCTTCAGCTTCTTGCTTATTGTTTAGCATACGATAACAGACTTGATATAACTTATGTTGATAGAGGTTCACAATATCTGCGTACACGTTTTGATCACCTTTAAGTACCTGCTCTATTCTTTTGTTCACTAACGCATCCATCTTGTTGATTCCTCTCCAACTTTTCCAGCTGTCTTTATCTACGCACAACAATTAAAAAAGTTTCATTATATTTTAAAACATATTTTCGACTAAAATAATGACTCCTTTTTAATTATAACAAAGTTCTATTTAAAAAATGGAAATAATTATACAAGTGTTTCCCCGAATAATGAGCCAATAAGTGCAACTGCAACATCTGCAGTACGATTACGCTCATCTAATATCGGATTTACCTCCACAAATTCAGCGGAAGAAATAAAACCTGCTTCCTGTAGCATTTCCATTGCCAAATGACTTTCCCGATACGTTATCCCACCTAGCACCGGTGTTCCAACTCCTGGCGTATAAAGAGGATCCAGTGCATCTAAATCAAGTGACAGATGAACACCATCTACATGACGACCCTTCAAATAAGAAATTGCATCCTCCATAACATAAGTCATTCCTAAACGATCAATTTCATGCATTGTATATACTTTAATTCCTAATTCTTTAATTAACATACGTTCACCATCATCTATAGAACGCGCACCTATAATAATTATATTTTCCTTCTTAATTTTCGGTGCATACCCCATAAGATGCGTTAAACGCTCATCCCCTAGCCCTAAGCTGATTGCTAATGGCATTCCATGTATATTCCCTGAAGGTGTGGAGTCTGGCGTATTAATATCCGCATGCGCATCAAACCAAATGACACCTAAGTTTTCATAATGGTTACCTAATCCAGCCAACGTCCCGATTGCTATACTATGATCCCCACCAAGAATTAAAGGCACTTCATTCTTTTTTACCGCATTGTTGACAGCAACCGCTAACTCTGAACTCAATTTAATAACTTCCTGTAGATTACGTAGCGTTCTATCCTCATTTTTCGTCTCAAGCTCTTGAAGCACACGAATGTCTCCTTCATCATTTACCAAATAACCTAATAAACTTAAACGCTCTGCCACACCCGCATAACGTATTGCACTTGGTCCCATATCAACACCACGACGTCTTTGCCCATAATCCGATGGTACTCCTATAATCGAAATCTCTCTCATTTGAACATCCCCTTTTTCTATCTTATACACCTATTGTAAAACGAAAAAGAATAATGGCTCAACTCGACATTTTTCTGAATTTTTATACATCTTTAGAAAAGTAAAAAAAATCCTTTATCTTAGATTAGATAAAGGATTGTACATTTTATTTTAAGTAACACTTTATATTCATTAAAAGTGAGCCATGTAGGATTCGAACCTACGACCCTCTGATTAAAAGTCAGATGCTCTACCAACTGAGCTAATGGCTCATAAAATAAAAAAAATGGCTGGGGAACCTGGATTCGAACCAGGGCATGACGGAATCAAAATCCGTTGCCTTACCGCTTGGCTATACCCCAAACATTTAAATGGTGGAGGGGGACGGATTCGAACCGCCGAACCCTAAGGAGCGGATTTACAGTCCGCCGCGTTTAGCCACTTCGCTACCCCTCCAGGCTATATAAGAAATAAATGGTGGAGGATGACGGGCTCGAACCGCCGACCCTCTGCTTGTAAGGCAGATGCTCTCCCAGCTGAGCTAATCCTCCATAATGCTGGTATTTAAAAAATGGTGACCCGTACGGGATTCGAACCCGTGTTACCGCCGTGAAAGGGCGGTGTCTTAACCGCTTGACCAACGGGCCTTTAACTAATGTCTTAAACAAGACATTTACAATAATAGCATCTTTTTCTTGCTATTACAAG
>JAZLIT010000180.1:0-4808 GCA_045617525.1 Solibacillus sp.
GATTTTCTTAAGTACATCAAGAGTTGGAGGAACGCCATTATCAATATTGTTTAGTGTATTTCTATTAATACCAATAGCTTTAGCTAATTCTATTTTGTTTAAATCATCTTTAAGTAAATTAAGGTAATCTATTCTGCTTCCAAGTGTACTTATCTTTTTATCTGTCATTTAAAACTCCAATATTATGATTCATGCACAGGCCGATGTGCATTTTTTTAATATGAAATATTTTTGCATAGGCTAATGTGCAAAAAGCAATTATTCGCTGGCTTCATTGTAGAATCCAATTATAGCCGACGGGCCACAGATTTCATAAAAAGTGGAGCCACTAAAAAACAGGCCTCCATAAATCAATTATAGCAATCGCGACTTGCTAAGAAAAGCAAAATGATTGAATGAATGACCAGATGCATATGGGAGTTATCAGTCGGGAAGGAGCATTATGAACAGAGAATTAGGTTATTCGAAATGTATAGCGTTATTAAGAAAATTGTTACGTGAAAATCATATTACAGAAAATGAGTACATAGGTGCAAAGAGAATAATCATGAATAAGTTCATGATATTAGAAAATGAAAAGGCATCATAATTTGCACATTCGTTCACATTTTATTTTAGAGATATTATTCAGACATGCCAGGGGGCATAACTATAAAAGAAAGCGAGGACATTTACATGAATGAAGTTCAGATTTTAGAAGCAAGTAAAAAAGGACCAAATTCCAGAGGAAGAATTGCTGGTTTTAACACAGGCCCAGTACAAGTAGAAAGACTTAGAGTTGCTGCATATTGCAGAGTATCAACGGATGGTGATGAGCAGTTAGGAAGTTTTGAATCCCAGAAACTATATTATGACGAAAAGATATCATCAAATCCTGACTGGGTTAATGTAGGTATTTATGCTGATGAAGCAATCACAGGAACTAAGGTTGATAAAAGAGAAGGCTTTAAGAGTATGATTGATGCCTGTATGAGAAATGAGATTGATCTTGTTCTGACTAAATCAATTTCAAGATTTTCTAGAAACACATTGGATGCATTGCAGTATGTGCGAATGTTAAGAGATAAGAATATTGGAATATTTTTTGAAAAAGAAAATATCGATACTTTAGATATGAGTAGTGAAATGATTCTTACTCTTATGAGTTCCATAGCGCAGAATGAAGTTGAGTCATTATCTAAAAATGTGAAGATGGGACTTAAGATGAAAATGAAGCGAGGAGAGCTTATCGGATTTAACGGTTGCTTTGGATATGATTATCACACTGAAGATAAGTCTATAACAGTTAATGAGAAAGAAGCTGAAGTGGTAAGGCTTATGTATGATATGTATATTCAGGGATATGGAACTTCTACAATAGCTAAGAGGCTTATGGATATGGGGATTAAGAATCGTAAGGGTGAGGTGCGCTGGACTACTCATGGTGTTATGGGAATTATTAGAAATGAAAAGTATAAAGGTGATATTTTACTTGGAAAGACATTCACAGTTGACCCTATTAGTAAGAGGCGATTGGCTAATATGGGTGAAGAGGATCAGTTCTATCTAAAGGATCATCACGAGGCAATTGTATCAAGAGAAGTATGGGAAGCAGCTGACGCTATTAGAAAAGAGAGAAATAAATCAGTTAATATGCCAGTGCTTTCAGGTAGTCGCGAAAGGTACACTAGACAGTATGCTCTTAGTAGCATGTGCGAATGCGGCTATTGTGGCAATAAGCTTAGTAGAAGAACTAAGAATGGTGGTACTAAGAATAGCAGGGTTATTTGGCAGTGTATGCGTGCCACTAAATATGGAAAGAAGGAATGCCCTAAATGTAAGGCAATTGATGAAAGTATCATCGAGGGAGCATTTGTTGATGCATATAAGCTTCTTATTAATAACTGTGATGATGTAATTAATATAGTAGTAGATGCTCTTAAGGATACCACTTCTGATTCTGGCGCAAGCACTAAAAAGAAGCAGAGTGAAAATGAGATTTCACAGCTTGAAAGCAGAAAAAGCAAACTGACAGATATGCTTATAGATGGTACAATAACCAAAGAGATTTATGAAGAAAAGCTTGTTGAAATTATGAGGAAACTCTCTGTTGCTACTGAGAAGAAAAAGCACTTTGAGGAAATAGCAAAACAGCAGGCTGGAATATCGACTCGTTTGGAAAATATAAGAAAAGCGCTTTCTTCTGGAGAGGTTATTGATAGCTTTGATAGGGAAGTATTTGACAGTATTATTTCTAAAGTCTATGTAGGCGGATATGATGAAAATGGTGGTGCAGATCCATTTAAGCTAACATTTGTACTTAGGGGAAATGGTAACTGTGTGATACCTGATTCAAGGAGGAAATATAAAGAAACCAGAAAGGGGGAGGCATCTTAAATGGAAAACGGCGATAAATTGAATATGAGTAATTCTTGTGGAGCGGCAGTTCTTTCTAAAAAAGGTACATTTGAGGAAGACGAGGCGGATAAAAAAGGTTCATCTGCGAATGCCGACACATGTTGAGACTGTTTGCTTGCTTAGTAGAAAACCTTGATTTTATGCGGGGTTGAGAAAACTTTTTGGAAATATGTACCTGTGTTTTTTGCAGGGGAAAATGTATATAATACTCTGATTTTCAAGAGGGGGGTAAAAAATTGAGGCACCTAAGACGTGCGCGAATAGTTTACCATTCTCTTATTTTTGGGAAAAACCAATAAACTAGAATTTGCATAGATGATTAGTTTTCTATAATTGCTAGATGAAAGTAGGGATGTTTTTGAAAGAATATATAAAGGCGAGCAAAAAAGACATTGATGTAATACTTAATATAGTTCAGGAGTCAATTTCAAGAACTTATCCAAAGTATTATCCTAAAGAGGTTGTGGATTTTTTTAGTGATTTGCATTGCAAGGAGAATATTTTAAAGGATATTAACGATGAATTGGTAGGTATGCTATTAGTAGATGGGGTCTGTGTTGGAACAGGTTGTTATAGAGAAAACCATATTACAAGAGTATATGTATCACCTGAGCAGCAAGGGACTGGATATGGCTCGTACATAATGAATTGTTTGGAGTCAATAATATCAGCGAACTATTCGAAAGCATTATTAGATGCATCTTTGCCGGCAAGCCATTTGTATGAGAAGCGAGGTTATTCAACAGTCGAGCACTGTAAATATCATGTTAAAAATGAAGTGGTTCTTGTGTATGAAGTAATGGAGAAAGAATTGATAACAAACAAAACAAGAATTGACTATAACGGCAAAAAATTTGTTCCGCTAGTAAATACAGATAATGGGGAAGTAGATAGAAACACAGTATTCCAATATCATCAGAATGGTAATGATTTTAGTGCAGATTATTCTGGTGGAGAGATTAAGAAAGGATATATGATTGGAAAAGTAAGTGATAACGGCGAACTGGATTTTTATTATCAGCATATAAATGTGGATGATGAAATAAGAGTTGGGAGATGTTACAGTGTACCGAGATTTGGTCCTGCGTCAAGATTTAGCACAAAATAAAATGAGAAGTTCTGCCAGCTAAGCAGCCGGCAGAGACTTAACCCTCTCATACAGTTTTTCAAAGTCGTTAGGCGACATGTAATCACAGTGACTATGAATCCTAACGGTGTTATAAAAAGTTTCGATATACTCAAATACAAGTCTGTAAGCGTGTTTGAAGTTAATGATATTAAATCTGTCAAGCCATTCTCTTTTGATTAAGGAATGGAAAGATTCGATGCAGGCGTTATCATATGGGTAACCGCTATGAGAATAGCTCCTCTGCATCTTCTCGGTGGCTTCACGCCACGCATTTGAAACATACTGGCTGCCACGGTCAGAGTGAATAATAAGTGGCTGTTCAGTATTACGGCAGGCTTTAGCCTTGTTTATTGTTTCAATAACTGTAGATACTTCCATAGTATCTGCAAGAGTCCAGGCAATGATTTTCCTGGCATATAAGTCCATAACGCAGTTGAGGTATACAAAACCATTCTGAGTCCAGATATAAGTTATATCAGTGCACCAGACAGCGTTAGGACGTTCTGGATTAAACTGTTCATTAAGAACATTGTGGAGTTCTTTACTAAAATCAGAATCTCTGGTAGTGGTAGTCCATGGTTTAGTCCATTGGGCACGAATGCCCATCTCGCGCATATATTTACCCACAGTGCGTTGACTTATGGTTTCGCCAGAGTTGCGTAGTTCTTTGGCTATTTTAGGAGCGCCGTAATTCTGTTTTGAATTGTCATATATTTTCTGGATTTCCTTTTTGACAGCTTCTTTTCGCTGACGAGTAGGAGAGACCTTTCGGTTAAGAAAGGATCTGTATCCAGAGCGAGACACGCCTAAAATTTTCAGCATTCCGGAGATAGAGACGCGGCGTCCAGTTACTTTAGATGCCTCTACCTTTGCAGAAACCTCTGTATAGATAGCTTCTGTTAATCTTTTCCCAGAATGCCGATGGCTTTTTTTAACACATCAAGTGCATCCTGTGCATCGCGGAGTTCGCGCTTAAGACGAGCAATTTCTTTCTCTTCTTCAGAAGCGTAGCTACCGGAACCAATAACCGGAATATCACCATCGTTATCCCTAAACTGGGCTTCCCAGCGAGCAAGGGTGCTGACTCCTATTCCTAAGTTCTTGGCACATTCAACCTGTGTAAGATCAGGATGCTCCTTGCGATAGTTGATAGCATCCAACTTGAACTGCTTGGTGTGATGAGTTTTTTGTCGTGACATAATGAGTTCCTCCTCTTTGTTGATTATACAATACTTTAAGGGGATATCTCATTTTAATTTGTACTATTTAGATGCTAACACTA
>JAZLIT010000181.1:0-2486 GCA_045617525.1 Solibacillus sp.
ACTGTCACTTCTATTTAAATAAAATCTTCTCGCTTTGAGAGATGCATATTTCAACCATATCCTCATGCACTAAATAGTCAATTGGCATTCCTGAAGCTAGAGTAAGTTGGACTTCATTCGGCAACATTGCCTTAGGAATTACGAGAATGGCAGGCTTTTTCAGCTTGAGATCCTTTCGAGATGTCGTCATGTTCACCTGCAAACCTTTATGCAACAAAAGATCTAAGGTCAATTGCTTTAACTCATCCTGGAATATGAAACGCACTCCGTCCTCACTTTCAAACGTAACACATTGCGCCTGCCCTTCATAACTTCCAAACCAGCTATCACCAAAGCTAAGTAGCGGAACTAGTATAGTTGGTTCATTGTCATCCTCTTCTATCGCTTCTTCAATCCCTACCGATTTCACAATAATCAATGGCTCACCCGTTTCAAAATTCACGATTATACGCTCTTCATCTGACTTAATACATGTCACTTGCTGCTCACCTAACTTAGTAAGCTCTTTCGTTTTCACATGATACGTATATAAATAGCCATGGTCACTATAATTACTAAAATACAATAATTCACCGTGGATTGTGCAAAACTGCACTCGAAGTTCAATCTCATTCTTAAAAACAAGCTTTGATAGTTGAACCGTTGTTAATTGCGCGGTTTTCGGATGTGGGAAGTATAGTTTTCCATTAACTAGAGCCGCGTCATATAAATTGTTAATACTTTCAAAGCGCTCACTCACGCATGGCGGATAATGTTCCAAATTCCACTGATGGTCACGCTTCATAAACTCGTCTGAACGTAAAAAATAGCGAAAGCGAATTTCATGGTTAGCAGTTTTGGTGCCTAGATCATTCCACGTTGAATCGATATGATACCACTCACCATCTAGCTGCACCATATTCCAAGCATGCCCGAGGTCACCTTCCCCGTCTGCATGTCCTTCCACATAAAAGCAAGGTATACCTAGTTCTTCCATCATCTTCTCAAACAACAATGCATACGCCATACAAACACCCTGCTTTTCATGCATAAACGTGTAAACCGTAAAAGGCGAACCCCCGGTCTGCATCTCATAATCATGTGTCCGAATAATGTAATCATGTACTGCTACTACTTTTTCCGCATTGCTCATTGAATTATTTATCACTTTCTTTAATACACGGCGAATTTCTCCAACAACCCAAGTTTCTTCATCCCGCGACATCCGGTAACGCATCGTAAATTCGATTTTCACCCGATTTTTAGAGACATTCATGTAGCGCGTAGTTCGACTAGCGCAATGCTGTGTATAAAATGGTTGTTGCAAGTGACTAAGTTCAAAAACCTCTGTTAAAAGTGCATCCATTGATTTCGGCAATCGTCCATTTACTTGTAGTGTGAATTTCCGATCCATCCGCTGCATATGTGCCACAACGGCTGGCAGCAGCTGCTTGGCCGTAATTGTCGTTGCCTTCAATCCTCCACTTGCCTGAAATTGTTGTAACGTTTCAAAATAAATTGCCATAAAATCTCCTTTAATCAATTAAGCGTGGATAATGTCCGTATGCGGCGATTCCTGAGGATTGCAAAAGAACTCCTTGCAATACCCGCGCTTGCCGTCCGAAAGCTTAACTTCTTTCATCCGATGTTTCTAATTCCGTTACTATTATAACAGGCGAGATGCAATTTTAATGCAAAACCCTTTTAAATAACCCTATGATAACGAAGATTTAGTATTAAAAAAGCCATCGAATAAAGAAATAATTCTAGAAAAAGAAACTCTATCAGATTATTTCCCATTTTAAAAAGCGTAAATCCTGATATATATGGATTTACGCTTTTTTTATTTGGATAATTTACCATGATCTATTTATTCCGCTTAACCTTATCTGCGTGTGAAAAAATCTCCTACTAATTAATGCAACATCAGTGATTAACAGCTATCTCTAGTATTTATCGCTATAATCAGCCTAACTTTATAAAGGCATATTCGACTTCGCCTTCTAGCTCAGAAGTTTTTATGCAATACTATGTTGACAATACATTCTATACAAGACAACGCAATAATAGCATTGGTCTTGCACGTATCTGTTAGTTTGACTCAAAGTTGCAAAAAAGCGAGGGGAATTTCGTGGGCGCCAGCAATTAAACCAACATAAAATACCGATTCCAATTGCAAAAGTATAGCGTAGATAGTACATATGAATATAGCTTTGGGAAGAAAATAATTTTAAGCTATTAAAGGAAAGTAATAATTAGATAATTGCTCTCAATATATTTCTAGGCTTAACGTCCCCCCCTTATTTCAAAACTGTACTGGAAATGGAGTAAAATCAACGTAATAAATGTTAATGCCCAAAAAGTAAGTATATGTATCATCTATTACGCGATTTTTACTCAACTAAATCGTCATGATTTGAGTTTGCGATTGATGACTTTTACCGTTATTTAAACAACCGCAACTGGACAAACAATATGACGACTATCCCCCTATAATCCAAATAATA
>JAZLIT010000182.1:0-30649 GCA_045617525.1 Solibacillus sp.
TCGTTTCATATATATTCACAAAAACCGCAGCGGGCATAAAACAGTAGGTCACCAAATGCGAAAGTGCCTTTAAATTAAATTGAAATTTGCGTTGTAAAATTGCACCTATTAAAAGCATGACTAAAATCGGCGCAACAATTTTGAAGAAAATCATTGAAAGATAGACCACTATTAACGAACTCCTTTAAGTAAAAACTATAAATTCTCCATTTCTTTCTTCAATGTTTCGATTAACTCAGATGAATTAGACGTTAAGCCACTGCGAATTAGAGCCGCGAGTGCCACATCTAATGAAGCAAGCCCCGTAGCAAGCTGATAGATTTTCACTTTATCGACTAACGCCTTTGGAAGAGTTACTACAATCTCCTCTTCAGGTTGCGGTAATTTTACTTCCTTAACTGGTGCATAGTACGCCAAATTTACTGCTGACAAGGGCTCACACTGAATTTGGCGGCCAAACACTGTATCAACGAACTCTAGTTTTGGTGTATTCCCTTTATTCATACGGATATTTCGCTCTAATGCTTGCGATATAGATTGTACTGGATTTTTCGCCGTACTTTCTATTAACTGTTGATCTAGAATTCTTCTTGCAATTTCAATTGATTTTAAAGGTTCCCCAGCCTCTTGGAGTACTTCAAACGCGGCTTGTTGAATTGTTCGCACAAATTAACCTCCTTTTACAGATATAATCACTATCTATTCTCTATTAATCACTATTATAATCACTTTTTGTTTTTTTGTATATAAACAATCACTATTAATCACTAGGTGATTGTAGTGATTGTTTGTGATTTTTAGTGATTATTACGATTTCCTAGGTATTGTTACTACCTCTTTGGGTAATATTCTTATAAGTAAAATTATACCTTTTATTCAATAAAAAGTGTTGGAATCCCTAGATTTATTTTACTTTATGGCAATACAATCACAATTTAACTTCCATTTCCTATACCCCTACTTTGAATTTTTATGCAAAAGCGCTAATTTTATTGTCTTTATACCTTCTCTATTTCTTCACATCAAAAAATCCCCTTGCAAGATTTCTCTTACAAGAGGATTTTCTTCTCTTATTATTTTCTGTTACTACTTTTTATTACGGGTTAGTTGGAGCAACATACTCATAACCAACCTTCTCAACTTTAAGAATTCTATTTCCATACTTATCTTCAAGCGCCACTAGTACATAGTCACCTGTTGTAAATAGTATCGGATGGGTCATTTCTATTGCTGCACGTGCAGCAATCACTTTAACTTTCGATTTCCCTGTAGCTAAAGAACCTGTCGAAATACCTGTACCTACTTCCTCAATTACCTTTTCTGCTGTATATAGGGCAATATCAGCACTATGTGATGTTACAGGCTTACTTAAATAATAGTAATTAATTTCTTCATTTGCTTCGAATGCTAAATTGGTGTTCGTCAAATCAAAAACAGCATCAACAACTTTATCAGCTGTACCTGCTCTCTGTCGAATAAATAAATATTCAGCTGTAATATTACGGTAAATATATTTACCAAAATCATTAATATCAAATTTATTTTTCTGATTATCATTGATATTTTGATCGACAGCGGCATCTTTCATTGTAACAGTGAACGCTTTGTTTACTGTCCCTGTCGAATTTGGCTTAATTACTAGTTTACTTATTTGCTCAATTCCTGTTGCTGATGCATAGGTATAACCTACAATGCCGTATTGACTTGTGATATCAACACCACTTTCATCTTTAATCATTACAAGTGAAGCTAACGATGTTGCATCAGTTATTGAACTTATTTCTTTTAGAGTCGTAGCGTCTTCATATTTACGCATAATCGCTTCGCTAAACGTAATTGTAAATGTATTATCAAACTC
Source organism: Solibacillus sp. (assembly GCA_045617525.1). Taxonomy (GTDB): domain Bacteria; phylum Bacillota; class Bacilli; order Bacillales_A; family Planococcaceae; genus JAZLIT01. Next base: position 1,859 of record JAZLIT010000182.1, read on the forward strand.
TCTAAATATCAAGTTATTAATGATTTTTGGCACTGTGTAATCCGTATAAAACTCTTTTATCATACGGTCACCTGCTGGTTGACTTACATGATTTGTGCCCAATGCCTTGTTCATATCTACCACTGTAAAGTTTCCAAACGTATCCTTTACTGCCATCACTATCACATACTCTTTATGTGGCGCTAAACCTGTAATATTTACTTCAGTAGTTCCTTTATTCATGGCCTCTGCTCGGTCAAGTGTACCGAAATATTCTCTAAACTTAATTTCTCTTTCAATATTCGATAGGCCTGAAGCTACATCAGTTCCTGGAATCGGTAGGTAAGTACCTGCTGCTGAATAAATTAATGGATTTAATTTATATTTTTTTTGTGTTGGTGTAGATGCAACTGTATCTACAACATATTTTTCAACAACTTTATATAAAATTGTTCCTTTTTCATCTGATGTAACAGATAATTCAGCCTGTGTATTGTCAGCACCCGTAGGTAATACGCGCTTCGCTTTAATATCGTATGCACTAATTAATGGTGCTTTTTTATCTGCAACAAGCGTTTGTTGTTCTATTGGTGACAGGTTGCCAGAACGGTCCTTTAAAACAATGAATAAATCATAAGTTATAAATGGATCTGGATTCAAAGTAGATAAATCATAATCAAATTTTTGATTGCCTAGCTCTGCTGTTCGTCCAGATTGCAACTTATTCTGTGTGCCTTCTAAGTAAATCTTATCTGTTGTTGAGCCAGGTACATTAAATTTATTCGTAGCTGTAGTAGTATTAAATTCCGCAATAAAATCTTTTGGTTCAATTCCTAGCTCATTTAAATCTGTTTCACTTGGTAAAACCATATAGTAAACAGTACCAGCTTTAGTGGCATTAAAACTTACTTCTGAAAGTGAATTTGACCCATTCCCGACAATTGAAAGATCTAAAATATTTGGTTGCGTAATATCAATATGTCTGTATTCTGCAAAGTTTCTTGGTGTCCCTCCACCAGGTGCATTCGATGCATCTTCAAATCCATTTTCAGCTAAATCTTGAATTGCTGGCAATGCAGTTACACGTAATGTATCACCATTCACAAAACCAGTTAATGATGGAATTGTTATTAATACTCTCGATCCAGTTGTTCCAACTTCAGAATAAACTACTTTTGAAGGTTTAATTGTCTCTTGACCAGGAACGTTTACAATCCCTGTACCTGATAATACATAGTTATTTATATTTTCAGCTGTTGCTCTATCTAATTTTTCGTTGAAATACATATAAAATTGATTTAATTCACCTGTAACTGCAGGAACAAGCTTCTGATCCGTTACGTTGTTAGCCCCTGTAACATATGGTGCAATTTCATCTAACACTAATGTAGTTACTGGGAGCATAGCTGGTTGCACAATTTCATTTCCACTATCATCGACTAATACTGCATAAACAACATATTTTGTTAATGGCTTAATAATTGTGCCATTTTCATCTTGTCTAATTATCTCAGAAAAGCCGTTAAGCACATGGTCGGCTGTTACAACACCCGTTGCTTGTGCGCCTTTAATAATATCTTCCACTTTAACTGTCGTGTCTATATTTTGTTGTTCTCTCACAAAATAATAATACGTCCCTTTTTCAGAAGGTTTGAAGTCGAATTCGATTCGGCGCCCACCTGTTAAACCAGTAGCTGTTGCTGTCATGAATTGTGGCGGTGTGCCGTCCTTCGTCACAAAATCTCTTTCTACACGCGCTGAGAAGTTCCCCGCGTCGTCTACGTGCACTACATAAATGACATATTCTTTAACAGATTCAAGACCTTTCACTAAAAATGTTGTCGTATATTTACCATCTGAATTTACATGCCCTTCACCAATTGTGCCGTTACCTGAATTTCCACTTTGAGTTGAAACAATATCGCGTACGGTTGGTACAGTTGCACCTTTTGGTAAAACTAAATAATGATATTTCCCTGTCTCATTTACAGTTAACGTTACTTCTGCTTGATTACTATCTGGCGCTACGTGTAATTCATTGATAATTGGTTTTGTTACGTCTGGAATAATTTCATTTTCAATCGGGTCACGGTCTACATCATCGCCCTTATTGTCTTCGATGATGCCGATATTATTATTGTCATTTTTATAGTCGTCAAAAATATCATTTGGTGTTTTGCCTGTAGGGATGATTACTTTATCGATATATACATGCTCACCAAGGTCGATCCAGCCATAGCTGTTGTCGACAATTAACGTACCAATATGAGCGTTTGTGTTGAAGTGAACACTATAATAACTATTTTTATAGGCCGTTTCAATATCATGTACACCAAATATTTTCACACTTGTGTCGCCCTCTAAATAAAGTGTTTTCATATCCGCATATATTTCTACGTTTTCTACATCACGCCCAATTGTAACTTTCTGTAAATCGGTTGTCGCTTTTATATACGTACGATTTTGCTCGATAGTTAAGTTTTTTACAATTGTATTTGTGAAATCGATGTACTTTTGCACAGAGGACATCTTCGCTGAATAAGGGCGATTGTTGCCTGAACCACTATTTAAATTGCCAGAATCCGGATCATTTAAGTTACTATTATTTTCTGGATTTGTGGGCGTACCCCAATCAATAATACCTGTACCTGATAAGCTCGCTATACGTAAATTACTTAATACGTTATAGCTGGCTAGACTTTTCCTTGGCGTTTCTGCCACTAAAGTCTGCCCATTTAACGTCCAGTTTTTCAATCGAATGTAGCTACCGTTTAATACGAGCTGCCCATTATATGTACTGCTTGCTCCATCTAATACATAAAGATTAGATGCCGTTCCAGAATTGTTTATTATTAATTTCGATACAGCTGTTAACGTCATTCCCGTAAATGTACCTTCGATATGAGCACCGAGTAATGCAGATCGATTTGCTTCTTTAATGAAGGAACGCACATTTGCGCCAATCGTGTAGCCTACAGAATTAATATAAATTTTATCTTTTGTAACATTGCTAACGACATACGTAGGTTTTCCAGCATCAGCTTTGCTCGCACGTGAAATAAACGTCGCTAATTGGCCACGTGTAACCGGTGAATTTGGCGAAAATGCTACTGCTGAAGTACCTTTCGTGATATCTAAATTAAGCAATGTTTGAATGTAATAATTAGCAAAGTGATCCGTACTCACATCTTTGAATGAATGTGTTATTTGGTTAGCTAAGCTGAACTTATAGCCCAGTGAAACCATTTTTGCCATGGCACTACGCTGAACTATTTCATTTGGCTTGAAGTTTCCGTCAGGCATACCATTTATAATACCTGCGTTGGCAAGTGCCGAAATATGTTTGTAGTACATATGTGTTGGCAAAATATCCTTGAAACTATTATTTTGCACGTTTGACAGATTTAATTTTAACGCCGTGGCAAGCATTTTTGCTGCTTCCCCACGTGTAATATTTCGATTCGGTTTAAAGGTCCCATCTGTGTATCCGTTAATTACACCTTTATTTACCAATTCATAGACTGCATCTGTATAATATTCTCCCTGCTTTACATCCTTAAAAACAGTTGCAGCACCTGTTTGCATCGGTAAACCAACTGCAACTGTACTTGTTGCTAAAATTGTAGCTGCTGTTGCACGGCTTAGCTTTTGGGTAGATTTTGATTCCATTATGTTGCGCCTCCCTTTTCTAAAAATCCATCTATGATAATACGACTCGGAATTTTATGTTTATACCGTTTATATCGGTACTAACGCCCCAAACATTCACCCGAATATGTAAAAAATACGAGAAATTTTAATGTGAATTCGCGCATTCATCCCCATTTAACTAACCTACTTCTCCCTGGCTTTCTTTACTTCGTTGTTTGAAAAGAGGTAATCCAAAAGATGATTTTGGATTTCTCCACAATAACTACTATTTACCTAAACTAATCTTTTTGACCATAAATAAAAACTGCAATTGCGTGAGTCTAGCATCGAATTTCTAGACTGCCAATTGCAGTTTATTTATTATCCAGCCTATTTACCAAGCGGCGATTTGGCCATCTGTTCTAGACTCTGTGCCAGCTACATAAACACCCGAATCAAGACGCCATATGATTTGCCCTCGACCAAAGCTACCGAAATCATTCGTATATTGAATGGCATGTCCACGTCCTGCAAGCTCATTCACTAAATAGCGCGGGAACTCTGGCTCCACTAAAATCGTACGTTGCCCCGTCCATTGCCAGCGCGGCATATCGAGCGCTGCCTGCGGATTCAAGCCAAAGTCGACCATATGCGAAACGACTTGGAAATGTCCTTGTGGTTGCATATATGCGCCCATTACACCAAACGGGCCTATCGCTTTGCCGTCCTTCGTCAAGAAACCTGGAATAATTGTATGATACGTACGCTTGCCCGGTTTTAAAACGTTTGGCGCATTTTCGTCTAGCGAGAAATCTGCGCCGCGATTTTGCAAGGAAATACCGGTACCAGGCACGACTATCCCAGATCCAAAGCCCATGTAATTACTTTGAATATAAGAAACCATATTTCCATCTTCATCAGCCGTCGCTAAATAAACCGTCCCTCCGCGAGGAAGCTCCATTGCTACAGGGTCACCTGCTTCATCGCCAATTAATGCGGCTTTCAACTCTGCATATTCGTCGCTTAATAAATAATCGACATCTACAGGCATATCCTTTTGCTCCGTAATAAATGCTTTACCATCCACAAAGGCAACTTTCATCGCCTCAATTTGCTCATGGTAGGTTTGCGCACTTTGCCACACAGGTTGTTGTGCTTTCTTTTGGTATGTATTAAGCGCCATTGTTGCCACGATCCCATGACCATTCGGTGGAATCTCCCACACATCATAGCCGCGATAATTAATTGAAACTGGCTTCACCCATTCCGGCTTATACGCAGCTAAATCCGCCGCCGTTAAAAAGCCTCCATGCTCCTTCATATAGGCATCAATTTTTTGCGCTAAATCGCCCTCATAAAAACTCTTACCTTCCGTTTCTCCAATTGAGCGTAATGTTGATGCGTGTCCTGCAGATTTCCACATTTCTCCGATTTCAGGAGCTCGACCATCTGGAGCAAACACCTTGAACCATTCTTCAAATTCTGGCCCTGTTAAATTTGTTTTGAATCTTTTATAAGCTAGCTTCCAATAATGTCCGAGAATCGGCGTAAGTGGATAGCCCTCTTCTGCATAGTTAATCGCAGGTGCTAACACTTCACTTAATGGAAGTCGCCCAAATTTTTTAGAAAGCTCAACCCATGCAGCAGGAACGCCTGGCACTGTAATTGGAACAACACCATGCACCGGCATTTTTTCATGACCTAATGCCTTCACCTGTTCAACTGTTAAAGATGCTGGCGATGGACCAGAGCTGTTTAAACCGTGTAACTCCCCGTTCATCCACACAATTGCAAAGGCATCTCCACCGATTCCATTTGATGTTGGCTCAACAACTGTAAGCGCAGCGGCCGTTGCAATCGCTGCATCTACAGCGTTACCACCCTTTTTTAATATATCTAATCCCGCATTCGCAGCTAATGGCTGTGATGTTGCTACCACACCTTTTCGTGCAAATATTGGCTGACGTTCCCCTTTAAATGGTTTATTTAAAAAATTCATCGGAACCCTCCCTCTCTCTACGTTTAAAATTGTATCATAATTCAGAAATTTTAAGCGTACTTAAATGAATACATAAAAATAACTTTATTTTACAATTATTTACACATTTTAGGTAGTACCTGTTATAATACATTTAAATACTTTTAAAGCTGTATTAATACAGAAGTTTTTTTTCAAAGGGGGATGGAAATGACGATTTTACGTGGATTAAAAATTTTAGATTTTTCTTCAATGATACCAGGACCATTTGCAACGATGATGTTCGCAGATTTAGGAGCAGAGGTAATTCATATTGAATCTAGCCGAAGAGTTGATATGATGCGCGTTATGCCTCCGTATGACGAAAACCGGGAATCTTATATTCATCAACATTTAAATCGTTCAAAGCAGTCGATCGCATTGAATTTAAAGACACCCGAGGCGATTGAAATAATTAAAGCGCTAATGTCGGACTACGATATCGTGATTGAAGGCTTCCGACCGGGCGTAATGAAGCGTTTAGGACTTGATTACGATACCTTACGTGAAATTAATCCTGCACTTATTTATTGTTCCATCACAGGCTATGGGCAGGACGGACCTTTTGCAAATCGTCCAGGGCACGATATTAATTATTTATCCGTTGCTGGTGTTCTCGACCATTCCCGTCACAAAACACAAAAGCCAGTTGCAATGGGCATTCAAATAGGCGATTTCGCAGGGGGTGCTATGCATGCAGCAGTAGGGGTGCTCGCTGCAGCATATCACCGCGAAAAAACTGGCGAAGGTCAATACATTGATGTTTCAATGACCGATGCGATATTCACAATGAATACTGTATATGGTGCACAATATTTCGGCAGTGGTCGTGTGCCACAGCCGGAACAGGAGATTTTAAACGGCGGCACCTTTTATGATTACTACGAGACGAAAGATGGACGCTTTTTTTCAGTAGGTAGTATTGAGCCACCGTTCCGCAAGCTACTTTGTGAAGCACTCGACATTCCAGAGTTGATTGATAGTACATTTAATGGTTCGGCTTATACACAACACCGTTTTAAAGAGGCAGTTAGCGATGCCTTTATGGAGAAAACATATGAAGAGTGGATAGAAATATTTGATGTGGACTTCCAAGGCTGTGTCGAACCCGTTTTAAATTTTGAGGAAGCATGTGCGCACCCTCAAATTCAAGCGCGAAATCTAGTTGTGGATGTCCCGAAGGAAGATGGGACAACGCAAAAGCAAATTGGCACGGCCATTAAATTTAGAGATTCTGAAGCAAGTTATCACTATGTGGGGGCAAAATTAGGCGCTCATACAGAGGATATTTTATTAAAATACGGCTATAAAAAGGAAGAAATTGAGCAACTTCGCTCGAGCGGTGTACTCGATTAATAATATGAAAAGGCGCTACTCGAAAGTAGCGCCTTTTACACGGGATAACAAATACGAATACAGTAGAAATTACGACTGCCACAACATTCGCTCACAACACCCGTAAATCTAACAATTACTAGGCTAGTAATCGAACCATTTAAACCTTGTGCAGACGGTCGCTTTCTTGCTCTACATGCTCCACTAAAAAACGATGTAGCTTCCCTGTATATTGTGGTAACTCTAAATATTTTTTATATACTTCCATTAATTTCTCAAATCCATCATATTGATCGTAGACGAATAACGTTTTTAAAATATTTGATAGATGACGTACCGTATAGGCCGTTATTTCTCCATATTCACTCGTTGGTAATTTATACTGTTCACGCCAATGACGAATTGCCTCCATCATCTGCTGCGGGGCATGATTTGTCACATTGGTGATATCACGTTGTACCGTTGCCTCGATTGCTGCTAGCTGCTCTTCCCCCGTCTGTCCATTTATTACTCGGTGGACAGCCACGCATGAAGCCATCTCATATTGCTTTAGAAGTGCCATCGCTTCATCGTAATGGCCACGTTCCACAAACGCATTCAGCATTAAGTAAAATAAATATTCTAGGTAATTCTCTGTATAATTTTTCACTAACGCATCAGGCTGTGGGCGCGCTAAGCCAAGCACCGTCCCAAACTCCAAAAATAGTTCAACAGAATGCTCACTTATTCGGTCATCTTCTAATAAAAATCGCGCATAAATAAGTTGCTCCTGCACATTTCGTAGGAGCGTCGCACGCATAAAGGAAATAAACGCGAGCAGCGTCCGCTCTTTTTCTGTTAATGCAAAATTGCCGTTCGACCAAGAAGCTGTAAACTGCTCAATACATTTTTTCAACTTGCTTATATAGCGTCGCCCACTACTATAATGATTAATAATATTAAATAAATGTAACTGCTTTAACTCAAAAGATTTTGGATTTTCATAATCTATTTCCATTACATGCTTATAAATGATGCTCGCTATGCGATTTTTAGTGCATGTCACTGCAAGTAGCTCTTTATATGTATTAAATAAATGCACAGGTGATTCAATCTGAGCCAATTTACATTCTTTCAAAACAGAGTAAATTTTCTTCGCATACAATGTACGCCAGAAAGTCTCACACTCCGTATAAATCCCCTGCAAAATAAATTTATCCTTTACCGGAAATAGAATAATCTCAGTTAAACCGGTATGTTTCGCATCTGCCCTTATTTCTTTATCAAATACGAGTGTCAAAAAGTGATCGTACCGTAAAGTGTGATTTTGCTTTACGTATTGGAACAATCGATCCTTTCCATTTGCGGATTGGAAGAACTGTTGTAATCGCCCATTCATTTGATCTACATCTACATTTGACTCTGCTAAATCATCCAAGAGGAATAAATTTAGGTCTCCCCAATAATTCGTCACAAGTGCTTCCACAAATTGTGCTGCACGTTCAACATCAATTAAAATCGATTGCAACGGTAACGTATTTCCCCATATTTCTTTTTCTTCAGAGGGTGCCCCTTTTTTCAATTGTAAAATCGCCTTTTCTAAGGGCTCTCCAACCTGACCCCTTGTTTCTTCATAAAGCTGTTCGTCCGACTTTAACAACAATTTAAGCACCCCCTTCTATAAAAGAACTTTATTTCGCAAAGAAAAAGGTGAGGCTTGATATTCCTGCACCTTTTCCTTTTTAATCGTATTGACGTTTCACTTGCTTATAAATACGGGCTTGTTTTAACAATGATTTTGGTAAGAGCATCGTCGCTGTTACAACTCCCGGATGTCTACCAATTTCGATAGCCCCCGCGATTGTCGCACGGTTTCTCACTTCATCAATTGATAAATTAAATAGCTTCGCTGTACGCGCTAACGCATTATCAGTTGCTATATTTAGGTTTACTCCAGTACCTACTATAGACACCGGCCAGCTATCCTCAATTGATTTCACACCATAGTCTTCAGCTAAGTCACGTGCAATTTTCTTTTCTTCTTTTGTAAATGGCTTCGCTGTATACGGTAGATCCTCTTCATTTGGTAAAAGAATCGGCCCCTCTAGCTGCGCCTTTTTAATAACACTTACCTCTAGCTGTACAATGCCCGACACATCTGTTGTATGCCCAGCAATTTCACCATCACCCTGCATGGCATGCATATCACCTAGATATAGCCCGCCACCTGGAACTTTAACCGGACAAATAAGCACCGCGCCCTGGCGAACACGGTTAATGTCCATATGGCCGTCCGTACGATGAAGCTTTAGCTCATCCTCCGTCATTGTAAACTCATGTGGCGCATCAACTAAAAATGCACCAAAGTCACCTGCATTATGTGAATCTGGCATTGCTTTTGATGGTACTGTACCTAGCTGCCCTAAAAATGGACGCATTCTTGCCATAACCCCGATTAAATCCGTTGGTGCATAAGCAACAACTGGATTTTGAATTGAATTGTCTGGTGTGCGCATATATTCCGTTGCATTTAACGCGATTCTACGAGCTGCCTCGCGTCCAACCGTTAAACCTATTTTTCCATTATCATCAAACGTCATTGTATAGCCATTTGTCAGTTTGAACGGTGCCGTATTTGTGTCGCATGTTTTACAACGAATTGCCTCAGAACCGATGCCACGTACCTCTGTTTGAGGATGAAGCTTGCCACAGCCTGGGCATTTCACCTTCACAAATGGATCTCCTATAAAACGGTCCACAATCGCTTCATCTGTTCCTGAAGAAGTTGCAAGTGATGTTACCTGAATCGACTTAATTTTAACGACAAGTGCATCGCCAACCTCTGCACCATCAATATAAACTGGCTTCGTGACCTCATGACCACCACGAATTTCTGGTGTTAACATCGGCCCCCAACAACCTGGAGCGGTATTGGCAATAATTGTTCCACCGTCTTTTAATGGTCCCAACATTGAGCCCATAGGATCCAAAATGCCATCCGTAAATTCATTCACAAAAAGAGTTTCAATTGGTGTAGGTCCTATTTCTTTCTCAATTTCAACTTCATTCACTTCTCTAACCGCCAGTAATTGTTGTTCAGTCATCGTTTGCACCTCTTTATTTTAATTTTCTTACTCTTATTATAGGTAAATATAGGAAACAAAACAAGCAAGTTCAAACTTAGGTGAGTTAAGGTGATTAAGCTATGAATAAATAGAAGAATCGTTTTATGTATAGAGTAGGCCTCTTAAAATGGAAAAGGGCTATGAAATTGTCTATTTCACAGCCCCTTTATTTGCACTATAAATTATTGATCCTTCTCCATAAACTTAGCCTCAAACTTTAATTGCTCAAGCAGCTCCCTCTTATCAGTTGCTTTAAACTCATGGAGCTCCACTTCAAATTCATATACGACTTGCCGAAGTAATTGGATGGATTCATGAACTATTTCAGGTTCAATCCCTCCTATTTTCTCACTTGCTGTGGACAAAACTTGGCGAATATTGCGCACCGTTTCCTCATACTTAATTACACTATTAAAATGCGTAGCCTCTTCATTTAGCTCTTTTAGCATTTCTATCATTTTTAGTAATTCATTTTGAATAAAAAGGATAGCTGGACTTGAATACAATGCAATAAATTCCGTATAGGATGCACGCCAATGACTTATTCGCCCACTTCGCTTCACTAATTCAACTGATTGAAGGCCGGATGCCCTACGCATTTCATGAACAGGTTCATTTGATACTGTTTTAAATTTTATAGTTGTTTTAAAAAAGGACTCCTTGTAGTCATAGTCTTGTGGGTGAACAGTGGGCATGATTATTTTATAAATGCCCTCTAAATCGTTTATTATCGGAAAGTTGGCTGCCTCATTTTTTTCAAATAAGCGCTTAAAAAAGCTCATGACATAACACCCTTTCTTCTATAAGTATTGATACTAAAAAGAGGAGGCCTCGTAAGTTGTGGTCGGTCGATAAAGGAAACTCCCCATTTGTACAATCTTTTGAATTATACTAGATTCCAAAGTTTATTCCTCATTTATCTTTGAATAATTGTTTTGTAATTCTAATAGAAAAATCTACTTCCTAAACTATTCTATTCAAAAAGTACATTTCCCTTTTTTCCATAAATCTGTTGCTTAAGGCAGTAACGAATTTGAACAGTTATCTTGCATTGTAGAAAGGGATGAAACATTTTTTTGAGATTCATTAAACGGGCATCAATTTACAGATCGAAAAGCTAAAAAACGCGAAAAAAGATTATAAATTACAGAGGGAAAATAGTTAACATCATTGAGCGTTTATATCCTTTATTTTGATAAATATGGAAATTATTTTTTTTAATATTTTATACTAGATGGAATAGCTTGTATTAGGAGAGGAGATAAAAAGATGATTGAATTACGAAAAATAGACGGGGATAACATAGATGAAGTAATAGCGCTTGATGTTGAAGAAAACCAGAAAGAATTTATATTAGAAACGACTAACCTTAGATGCTTCGCAGACGCTCATATGTTGAATACAGATGGTATACCAGCTTCTCCATTAGCTATTTATGCGAATAATACTATGGTTGGTTTTTTGATGTATATTTATGATACGACGGACCATGAATCATTTCAAAATGAAGTTTATTACGGGAAAAAGGCCTACTTCATTTGGCATTTTATGATTGATAAGCGTTATCAGGGGAAAGGATATGGCAAGCTTGCCTTTGAAAAAATGTTGGCGGATATTGAAAATCTCCCATATGGGGAATCACAATATGTAGACCTCTTTTATGATAAAAATAATGTCATAGCTAAAGAATTATACGCTTCATTCGGTTTTGTAGAAACAGGCATCATTCAGGATAATTCGGTGCATGCGATTAGAAATCTAGCCGGGAAAATAACAGAAGCCGTAGTAGAATAGGATCTCTCAGAAAGAAATGTAAGCTATCACGGCTTGACCTATAATAAACACAAATATCCAGAAGAAACACTGATTTTGTTAGCTCTGTTCTAGCAAAAATAGGGGTACTGTCAGATAAATGCGTATTACAACGTTAATATATAAATATAATAATTCAGGGGCTGATTTTACATATGAGAAAAAGATATAAAAATATCTTAATATTCTTAGGTGCTGTTTATATTACTTATTTTATTTTTTCCAATATTAAACATTTTATTACGCACCCAGTTACACTAACATTAATGTGTATTTATGCACTTATTTATTTTACTGATGTACTAATATTACAAGGTAAATTGTCTGAATGGGGAACTGGAAAGAGTTTTAATAATATGAGTAAAACTGAATGGTACAGACTTGGGACATCTTCATTTTTTCATATGAATTTATTGCATATGATGGGAAACCTTTTCGCAGTAAGCTTCGTAGGTGCTTATTTAGAAGTCAAAATTGGTAGTGGTTTATTTCTACTTATTTATATGTTCGGAAACCTTTTAGTCTCCTTCTTATCTTCTGTATTTTTTTCATTTACAAATGGAACAGGAGCTTCGCCGGGCATATTTGCTTTAATTAGTTGTATTTTTTACTTGTATATAAAGGAACCTGAGTTAGTCGATTTAAATTTTGGTACTTATCAAACAAATTACATAATTCTTTATGCAACTTTAGGAAACTTAATAGGTTTTAGCGGAGCGATTTCTCATATTCTAGGCTTTGTGATTGGAATACTTATAAGTATATTATTGTTTTAGTGTTAGGTGTTTTATGTTGTCTTATGAAATTAGGTCAGTCCAAAGGCCTCCTATTTTACTGAAAGTTTCTCTTTATTAATACCAAATGAATTTGGGTAGTGAATATATAATATTTCTAATACTTTTTTGCATAATACACCATGTTTAAAAAGACAGTAGAAATATATAAGGTCATGAAAAGTGATAGGACGTGAAAGGCAGCAAGATCTATACTTGAGGCAGGATTGAAGATGGTCATTAGGATAACGGCAAAACCAATACCCCAAAAATAACTTATATATACGGCACGTTCTCGGATTTTTTGCGCTCTTTCATCTTTTGCAGCAAAGTGGGGTGCTAAATAGGCTAAACAAAACGCCATAATAGTTACAGCAACAGCCATTAATGCTTCTGGAAACTTTCCTGAAAAAATATAAGCCCCATTAATGAAAATAGCATTTAACAGCATAATACAACCAATAATTAAAAAGATTACCCTTTTATTGTTCATCGATTTTCCTCCTCATAAATAAAAATATCTTCAATTTTGCATTTAAAAAGAAGTGCTAATTTAAATGCAAGCGTAATCGAAGGATTATATCGCCCCTTTTCCAAAGAAATAATGGTTTGCCTAGAGACACCTAACTTTTCAGCCAGGACATCTTGAGAAAAATCATTCCTCGCACGTAAATCCTTAATATTATTTTTCATTTCTTCACCTACCTAAAAGTAAAGTAAACTTTACGTAAAGTTAACTTTACTTTTGTTGTTTAAAATTGTCAATTAAAATTATCTGAAATATAAGTAAAATTAAAACGGCACGAAAATCAACTTGAGTGACCCCAAGTTGAATTAGAAAAAGGAACCCCAAAAAATGAGGTTCCCCTAATCTAGAATTAACATTTAAATTTAACAGAGCAATTAATTCAGTAACTCATCGATCCATTTTTGGATTTTCAAGCCTTCTTCAAAATCAACGACTAAGCTTTCTTGTCCTTGAAGTAGATTATGACAAGCTTCTAATAAGCCTACTGGTGTCACATCCGGAGAAATCTGCACGAATGCTTCGTCCTTTTGCGCGACCCATAGCTCAGACCAATTACGTACGATCATGACTTGATCTGCACCAAATACTTTAAATTCGATACATTCTTCTTGTCCAATACCCGCTACTGCATTTAATACCACTGGAATACCGCTACCGATAGTTCCTAATGCCGAAACCCCTGTTTCGCAAAGTTTTTCGTCTTCAGGGTAGGTTGTTTGATGTGCATTAATGTTTAAATCTCCGAATAAATGATGCAGCACTTGTAAATAATGCGGGAAAATTTCACGGATAAATCCGCCCTGCTCACGTGACGCAATCCAAGGATTTTGCTGCCATTTACGTGGCCAATGCGGGAAATATGTATGCAATTCAATGCGCTTAATTTCACCCAGTGTGCCTGCCGCAAGCTCCTGCTTTAAGCGATTTACGGCTGGGCTATACATCATTGGGAAATGCATTGCTGTATGAACATTTGCCTTTGCAGCTGCCTCAACCATTTTTTGACCATCCTGTGCATCATGTGCAAGTGGCTTTTCAGATAATATATTTAGCCCATGTGCCGCAATTAACTCCGCTAATGGCGCATGACTTACAGGTGGTGTACCAATGTAAACCCAATCAGGTCGCGTATTCAGAAGCTCCTCTACATTTACAGCAACCTCTAGATTATATTTTGTCGCCATTTCATTTAAGCGCTCTTTATTTTCATCAAAAATCGATGTGATTTCATAATTTGCTGAAGCTAGCGCTTGATTAATAATGCGCTCACCTACAACACCCGTTCCGATAATTGCAATTGTTGTTTTCGCCATGTTCGATTCCTCCACGATACAATTTTCTAAATTTATAGATACATTCCTCCCTATTATAACGTAGCTAGGTAAATCATACAGTCTTAATATTCAATGTATTTAAAAGGATAATTAGTTCTTTTCTAGAATAACTTTATAGTACTAGGGGTATGTGAATATGATATAAACTTTAAATCGAAATAAATGTTTATTAGAATCAAGGAGGATAAGATTGGATAATATAAAAAAGCCGGCTGTGAAGTTCTTTATTTTCGTTATAACCATTGATTTGCTTATATTTTTATTAAATTTTAATAATTTTTATTTTTACTTTCTTGTAGGCATTGGATACGGTTTTTTATTTCCTGCCATACTGACACTGATTTCTTTTTATCTGTTTGCGAATTCTATTAAAGTAAGAACATATATAGTCGTTTTAGTATCAATTTTTAGCATTCTATTTATATTAGGAATTTGGTTAGCTTATTTGTTCGCAGAATTTGATGTTAACCGCATTGATTCTCCAACAGGTGAAGATGCACTGATAATCGAACATAGAAACTTTACATTAGGAGAGACAACTCACTTTTATTACTTTTATCGACCAACGATTTTCCCGGGAATTTTAAAAAAATTAAATAATAAGCCAGTGTCATTTTATATTCGTTATGACGGAGCACCTGATGCTTTAAAGGCATTAGGAGTAGATAATGCGGAATGGACAGAGGATGGAGTCATTTTTAATTCAGAACGTGGAGAAATTAAAGTAGATTTCAAACGTTAATCATAGTTTTTTGGTATAACTAGATTTTTCGTTTTAAAAACAGAAAAACCCCAAGTAGAGGCACTTTTTAAAGTATCCACTATTCGGGGCTCCGTTCAATCAGTGCCTTACTTATTCTGCGGCTGGAGGTGCAAGCTGTTCCTTACAGAAGTCGATAATCATCGCTTCTTCTTCATCCTCAAGTGCAAAATCTAAAAATTCATTATTTGATTTATCTATAACAAAGTAATTCACTAAACGGAATTCTTCATTTAACTCGCCCACGATCGCGCGAATTTCAATACCAGCTTCCGTATAAAGTTCATCTTCTTCATCAACTTCTACGTCTAATAAAAACTCATATCGTTTGCCCTCAATAATATTTGTTGGGTCTTTAATTTCTTCAATTGCAAATGCTGTAATTTCCATATAGCTCGCTCCCTTTCGCGAAATCGTTCTCTTTAATATTAAACAAAAATAAGCGTGCGTCAAATGAACAATCCAAAGTAGCGCTTATTGGCCATTTATGCCACAATCTTTAGTAAGGAGCTGATTTTAAAATGACACAAACTTACTACTATCAAGATGCAATGATGAACTCATTTAATGCATCTATTATAAACACAGGTACGGAAGAAGATGGCCGTCACTATGTCGTACTTTCGAATACAGCATTTTACCCAACTGGTGGTGGACAGCCACATGATACAGGTGTTATCAACGGTGTTGCAGTGAACGATGTAGAAAAAATTAACGGAGAAATTCGCCATTATGTCGCTGATTTAACTTCATTTGAAGGTGTTACGGGAACAGTAGCAGCTGAAATCGACTGGACACGTCGCTTCGACCATATGCAGCAACATACAGGTCAGCATATACTTACGGCGGCTTTTGTGGAGCAATTTGATTTTGCTACAGTAAGCTTCCACCTAGGTACAGGCTACGTGGCAATCGATTTAAACACAACTTCGGTAAGTGCTGCGCAACTTGCACTTGCAGAAAAGCGTGCAAATGACATTATTTTAGAAAATCGTCCTATAGAAACGAAGTGGGTAACGGCTGAAGAAGCAGCTGGCTATCCTCTACGTAAAGCCCTGAAAGTAGATGGCCCGATACGCCTGGTCATTATCCCTGACTTTGATTACAACGGATGTGGCGGCACACACCCCACATCAACAGGAAAGAAAAACAATGTCTTAACTGATGTAGCAAAGCAATTAAGTATGCCCAGTGAAGCTGCAGGCGATGCATTACGCAAAGTGCTGACAGACGCGAAAGCTACAGAAAAAGCATTAAACGAAGCAACTGATCGTCTTCTTGAATATGAAGCAAATGAAATTGTACAGGCTGCACTATCAGCCTCTCTAACTGCTATTGTGAAGCACTTTGAAGCACGCAACGTTCAACAACTACAAAAACTTGCACGCTTCATTACGCAACAAGATGCTACATTAAATGTTGGATTAATCGGTGAGTTTGACGACAAATTCCAATTCGTCGTAGCGCGTGGTTCACAATCTGCACAAAGCATGAAAGCTGTCGCGCAAAGCGTTTTACCTTTATTAGAAGGTAAAGGCGGCGGTAGCGATCAACTAGCGCAAGGTGGCGGCGCAAAATTAATTTCTGCCGAGGCACTAATCGAAGCTTTGACGACTGCACTTTTAAGTAATTAAACTTTTTTAATCAAGAGCGCAATTTTATAAGTGGGCCTATCTGCTTGATTTTCTCTGGAAAAATAATTAGCGCGCTCCCGGCCTATTTAAAATCAAGCCTAAAAATATTTAGCATTTCAGAAGGTAAAAGAATGATTCCCCAAACTACGTATATACGTAGTTTGGGGAAATTTTTTTTAGATTTTTCACATTTCCACGTGCAATTTCACTAACCGCGACGACTGTATAACCTATTCAATATAAAAAGCTCCATCACATGCTTTTATACATGTAATGGAGCTCTTCATTTTATTATTTATCTTCTTCTAGCTTGGCAACTGCCGCAGCACTTACATCTGAGCGTTTTAAGAATAACGTTAACGCTAACGCTACAAGTGTAACAATCGTTGCGATAAAGAATGAATATTGAATACCATTTAATAATGATTCTTGTTCAATACCCATCATTTGTAGTTTTGTAACTTGGCCACCTGCAGCCATCACTGCTTCAGTAGCTTTATTTGTAGCTACAGTAGTCATTAACGTAACGAATAACGCTGTCCCTACCGAACCTACAACTTGTTGTACTGTGTTGTTTACAGCAGTACCATGTGGGTTTAATCGTGTTGGTAATTGGTTTAAACCATTCGTCATAATTGGCATCATAACCATTGACATCCCAAGCATACGGATTGTATAAATCCCGATGATAAAGGCATATGTTGACTCTAAATCTAAAGTTGATAATAAATACGTAGAATATGCAGTAATTGCTAATCCGATAAATGCAAGCGCACGTGGTCCAAATTTATCGAATAGCTTTCCTGTAATTGGCGACATAATCCCCATAATAATTGCCCCTGGTAACATCATTAAACCTGAGTCTAAAGGTGAAATACCACGTACGTTTTGCACGTACATCGGCGTTAAAATCATACCTGAGAACATTGCAGCAGCATTTACCATTGAAATAACTGATCCTAATGCGAACATTGGGTATTTATAAACACGTAAATCTAAAAGTGGCTCTTTTAAGCGTAATTGACGTACAACGAACCAAACAATTCCAAGTGCACCACCAATAATTGAAGTTAAAACAACTGTATCTGTCCATCCATCTGTACTTGCCGTTGAGAAACCGTAAAGTAAGCCACCAAAACCTACAATCGAAAGTGCTACCGATAAATAATCTAGCGTCGCTTTACGCGTTTCCATAATATTTTGTAGTTTCCATGCACCTAAAGCTAAGCTAATAACTGCAAACGGTAAAATCATTTCGAAAAGTACACGCCAATCGTAATATTGTACGATATAGCCTGAAAGTGTTGGACCAATAGCTGGTGCTGTAATCATTACAAGACCAAAAATCCCCATAGCTGCTCCGCGCTTTTCACGCGAGAAGCTCACTAACATTACGTTCATTAATAATGGGCCCATCGCCGCAGAACCTGCTGCTTGTACCATACGACCTGCTAATAAAAATTCAAAGCTTGGCGCAAATGCCGCCATTGCTGTACCGACTGTAAATAACGCCATTGACGCCAAAAATAGATGGCGGTTTTTAAAGCGTGTAATTAAAAATGCTGAAACGGGAATTAATACACCACTTACTAGCATATAACCTGTTGCTAACCATTGAACCGTTGAAATTTCTTTATCAAAATTAGCAGCAATTGTAGGTAATGCTACGTTTAATAATGAGTTATTTAAAAATGAAACAAACGCGCCAAAGAATAAAATAGCAATCATAAAATAAGGCGGTTTTTTCTCTGTTGAATCTTGAAGCATCGTGTCAATCTCCTCTATATATAAAGTCATTTTATTTCATCACTCGAACAATATTATACTAAGAGTATAAATTAATCAACAAATAATACCTACGAGTCCAATTTCGTTGCCTAGCTAAAAAAATCCTGTATAATTAGTGTTAGCAAAGTGGATTAGGAGAAACTTATGATAAACAGAAAAAAAATGGTCGTTGAGCAAGCGCTCTCTCTTTTTGTCGAGAAAGGAATCGCTAAAACGTCCATCCAAGATATATTAAACCGCTCCGGCATTTCGAAAGGCACGTTTTATAATTATTTTTCATCTAAAACAGAATGTATCGAAGCAATTTTAGAACAGGCAAGATACGACGCAACATTAATGCGCTCCGAGTTAATGATTGGCAAAGATGCGCAGGATACCGACGTGTTCGTCAATCAAATTGCAGTTCTTTCTAATATTAATCGCACACGCGGTCTCGACCTCGTCTTTGAAGAGCTTTTACATTCAGGGATTCTAGAATTAAAAAAACTCGTTTTAAAGCATCGTATTATTGAATTTGAATGGTTTAGTAACCGTTTAATCGAGTTATTTGGTGAAGAAATTCGAGACGTTGCCTTTGAAGCAGCTATTATGTATTATGGCATGCAACAGCATCTTTCATTTGTGTCAAAATTAATTTCTCAAAATACGTTTAGTACAACAAATATATCCAAATCCACACTTCATTATATAAAATCAATTATTAACTCATTAGTAAATGAAAACACGGCTGTTTTAGATCAACATAAACTCTCTATTTTTAGGGGCTCATTTAATAATCAAAATGACGCTTATACTTTAGAAGCAGTGCAGGAGAAGTTAGATGAATTTGCACAGGCAACCTTTACAAATTCGCAAAAGCACATTATACAAGCCGTGCAGGAAGAACTACTTTTAAAGGAAATTCGATTTGTGGTGATCAATGCTTTGTTACAGGCATTCACAAACGAGTTTGCTAATACTGAAGTTGAAATTGATGCAAAGGAAATTGCTAGTTTAATTTGGTACTTTACACGACAACAAAATAAATAATCCGGCCATAGTTAAAGGGCTATTCATCCTTGTAGATGAATAGCCCTTTTGTGATAAATCTATAATTCGATAAAAAACGCTAAATTTCTATTCTGGGTTTGTAAAGAAAATGCCTACAGTACCTACGCCAACATGTGACCCAATCACTGAACCAATTACGTATGTTTCAAAGCCCTTT
Organism: Solibacillus sp.; assembly: GCA_045617525.1. Classification (GTDB taxonomy): domain Bacteria; phylum Bacillota; class Bacilli; order Bacillales_A; family Planococcaceae; genus JAZLIT01. Next base: position 21,761 of record JAZLIT010000182.1, read on the forward strand.
GGCGCTAAACGCTCTTGTATAGCTGTTTGAACCTTTTGTGCAAGCTCTAAATCATTACTATGAACAATACTAACAATCTTATCTGATAAATCTCCGCCACGTTGTTGCACAGTATCTACCATATAGCTAATTGCTTTCTTTTGACCGCGAATTTTTTCAATTGGCACTAACTTGCCCTCTTGAAGACTTAAAATCGGCTTAATATTTAACATACCGCCTAAAATTGCACTCGTTTTAGAAAGACGACCACCACGTGCTAAGAAATTTAAATCATCTACTGTAAAAATATGATTCATGTTGCTTGCATATTTTTCGACAGCAGAAACAATTTCACTCACTTCTTTTCCTGCATCACGTAATCGCACAGCTTCTTTAATAACCATCCCAAGTCCTAGTGAAGCACATTCTGAATCAACAATTGTTAATTTGAAATCTGGATACGTTTCAAGTAACTGATTGCGAATCATAACAGCTGTACTGTGTGTTCCTGAAAGTCCTCCTGAGAAAGAAATGTAGATGCCTTCTTCATTTGTTTTTGCTAGCTCTTCAAAAGCAGTTAAAAAGGCTTCTGGTGATACTTGGGATGTTTTCGGTTGCGCACCATTTTTAATTGCTTCATATAAAGCTTTTCCATCAATTTCATAAACATCTTTAAATACTTCCCCGTTGATTTCTACACTTAATGGAAAAGCCGTCACATTGTTCTCTTCAAAGTATTCCTTCGTCAAATCGCTGCCAGTATCTGTAAAAAGCTTCATTTTAAATCCCCCTAAACGTAATTGGTCTTAACTCAATAATAGTGGACTGACCACTTTTGTCAATAAACATTTTTTATGTTTTTTTTGTAATTTCCTTCAATTATTATAGTACTATTTTTAATCTTAAGTTTAATTTCTACCCTATTTTTATTATCCCCTGTAGTTTAGAAACATTGTTTTTCTCGCTCTTCAAAGTAAAAAACAACCGTTTAGTTTTTAAATAAATGGTTGTTTTTCTCGCTTATTTTTTCGATTTCAATTCAACAGTTACTATTTCAGGAAGATTAAAAATTCTAAAAGGAAATACACTATTTCCTAATCCCCTGCTAATAATCATCGTTGTATTTTGCTTATCAAATCTACCCGCCGTATATTTCGGCATCCATCCTTGTGTCGGTGCCACTAAACCACCAATGAAAGGTATTCGAATTTGGCCTCCGTGTGCATGACCCGTTAGAATTAAATCCACATTTTCATCCACATACTCTTCAAATCGTTCAGGGCGATGCGATAGCATAATTGTTACTGTGTCTTCAGCGATTTTTTCAGTAGCAAGCTCAATCATCTTAGGTACCTCCATACCCATTAGAGGATCTTCAATACCTGCGATTGCAATTGTTTCGCCCGCACGTTTAAGTAAAATTGATTCATTTACCAATATACGTACATCTAGCCGACGAAGCGCTTCATAAATCACTTTAGGTTCATTCGTGGCTACTTCATGATTCCCTAGCACATAGTAAACAGGTGCAATTAAGGTTAATTGCTCGACAGCACGTAGGCTTTGCTCTAGATTATAGCGTCTTGAATCAATCACGTCACCCGTGATAAAAATTGCATCAGGATTTGTTGCCTGCACCTTTTTTATTAAGCGTTTATGATTTTCTCCAAATTCCGCATCATGTAAATCTGTTACTTGTGTAATTTTAAAACCATCAAAAGCTGCTGGTACAAGCTCTGATTCAAATTCATAGTCTGTTACAGATATCCATTCATTATTAACTAGTAAAAAAATATAGATACCCAAGCAGATAAGGACTAATTTTATAAGTAATTTCAATTAAATCGCTCAATTCCTCGAATTTATATACTATCTAAATATTATTTTCTCTTACTCATCATAGTTACAAATAAATTAACATTCAAGACCAAATTAATAAACTAGTAAAAAAAATTATCCACATATCCAGAATATTTTAAGTTCTCCACAACTTTATCCACCGTTCTCACACTTTTTATGTGAAACACACAAAAACTTATCCACAATATTAAAAAAGCACTTTTTCTTCCCTATGGAATAAAAGTGCTTTCTCCTTGCTATATACTATTTTAAAATATTTCCAAACTATTTTTTTGGTTGCTCTAATTCTTCCGGAAAGAGCACTGCTTTAAGTGCATCCTCACCAGAACCTTCAGCAAGTGGCACCCGCGAGCGATACGCTGCTCGGCATACGAGGTGGCCAGCAACTGGCGCAGTAATAAACACGAAAATAATACCTAGAATTAAACGAATACTAACGTAGCCATCATTGCTCCAGAAGTATATAAATGCTCCCATTAAACACGCCAATACCGAAAGTGTCGCACTCTTCGTGGCAGCATGTGAACGTGTATAAACGTCTGGTAAACGAATCATCCCAAATGCACTAATAACGCTAACGATTGAACCTAGTAAAATAAGTAATACTGCAATCCACTCAACGATCTGATTTACGGTCAACGATTACACCCCTCTCGATGTACTTCGAAAATGCAATCGTACCGATAAACGCCAATATTCCTAATATTAAGATTGCTTCTAAGAACGCCTTGGTATTCAAGACGATTGAAACAATTGCAATGGCAGAAATAAGGTTTACTCCGATTGTATCTAGTGCAATTGCACGGTCTGGTAATGATGGGCCTTTAATAACACGATATAATAGTAATGCAATCGCTAACATGAATAACGTTAACGCAAGTAATAAAACCTTTTCAATCATCGTGTCACCTCCAGTATCGCCTGCTCAAATTTTCCGATTGAGCGAATTACCTCTTGCTTCGTTTGCTCCATATCCATTGCATGAATATAAAACAGGTCGCCCTCTTCTGATACTTCCATTACGACCGAGCCTGGCGTTAATGTTAATAAAAGTGCTAGCGTCGTAATTTCCCAATCGCCCTTTAACTTCGTTTCATAGGTGAAAATCCCCGGAGTAATAGTAAGTTTCGGTGTTAGAACTTGCTTCAGTACCGACACACTCGATAGAATTAATTCCTTAATAAACAATAAAATCAACTTGAAGAGCTTAATCATTTTACGTAAATAAAACTGTGTCCCGAAAAATCGGTGCATAATATACAAAATAAACATGCCTATAATAAAACCTGACACAAACGTAGAAAACTGCGCTTGAGGTTCATCCTTTAAAAGGAGCCAAAGCGTCGCAATAAATAAGTTTAATATAAATTGTGCAAACATGTTGTACCTCCCTTATTCATTACCAGTTAATACGGCATTAATATATATTTCCGGGTTCATTAACGTACGTGCTGCATCATTGACGAAGACCGCAATACTTTCCGCACCTACACCTAGTACAACAATACAAAGTGCCAGCATCACGAATGATACATACGCCGCTTTAGGAATCGGCTTTTCAGCAACTTCACTAATGACTGTTTCACCAAAGAATGATGCCAAGAAAATACGAAGTAATGAATAGAGAACAATGATACTTGAACCAAAACCTAAAAATAGAAGCACAAACGACTCCGCTTCAATAGCGCCTTGCCCAATTAACACCTTCCCAATAAAGCCACTTAATGGTGGAATCCCAATTAATGCACACATGACAAGGAAATAAATCCACCCGAAGAGCGGATAATTTCGAATTAATCCACTTATGTTTTTTACAATTTTTTCACCCGTTACATAAATCATCATACCAATAATTAAAAACAGTAACGCTTTTGCTAACATATCGTGAATTAAATAATAAATTGCACCAGCTAGACCTTGCTCTGTCATCGTTGCTAGTCCGATTAAAATAAATCCAACACCAATAATTACATTATAAACACCGATGGACATTACATCTTTTCCAGCAAGTGCGCCCATACAGCCTAAAATGATTGTAGCGCCTGCCATAATACCAATTATCACATGCGTAACAGATTGCTCTAGTGGGAACATCAGTGTGAATGTACGAATTAATGCGTAAATCCCAACCTTCGTAAGTAAGCCCGCAAATAGAGCTTGTATAGCCGGAACAGGAACACTATATGACCCTGGTAGCCAGAAAAATAGCAGCAGTCCTGCCTTTAAAGCAAATACTACTAAGAAGATCAAAGCAACCGTGGTTAACACCGGATCTTGCCCAGCTTCTGCTACACGTACTGCAATATGCGCCATATTCAATGTCCTCACAGTACCGTATAGGAAAGCTAACGCCACTAAAAATAGCCAAGATGCAACAACATTAATCAGCACATATTTTAATGACTCACGTAGTTGGACCTTTTCTCCGCCGATTGCAACGAGCACATACGAAGCTAAAAGCATCACTTCAAAGCACACAAATAAATTAAAAATATCACCTGTTAAAAATGAACCATTTACACCCGCTAATAAAAACAACACGAACGGATAAAAATACATATTTTCATAACGTGGTCCAATTGTGCCAAACGCAAAGATTAAACATGCCGCGGTCACAACACTTGCAGTAGTTACAAGAATTACCGCAAATGAATCTGCCACAAATGAAATTCCAAATGGGGGAACCCAGCCACTAAAATCGATGCGCATTATCCCTTTACTTTGTATTTCAAATAAAAGAACAATTGAAATTCCAGCGATTGCAAGCACCGTAATTAAACTAATAATCCGCTGAAGCTTTACTTGCTCACGTAAAAACACTAAGAAAATTCCCGTAATAATGGGGATGATTAAGGGTAAAACAATAATGTTATTCATCTGAAGTCCCTCTCAATTCCAAGAAATCATCTGAACCATTTGCTTTATACATACGATACGCTAGCACTAACACTAATGCTGTAACAGCAAAACTAATAACAATCGCTGTTAGAATTAATGCTTGTGGTAACGCATCCGTATACGGACCATCTGATTGATCTAAAATTGGTACCTCACCCTTTTTTAAGCCCCCAACTGTTAAGATCAATAAATGGACAGCATGCGAAAGAATCGCTGTTCCAACTATTACACGTAAAATTGTACGCGAGAGGATTAAATAGGTTGCAACCGCAACGAGAATACCAACTAAAACTATCATTAAAGATTCCATGCTATTCATCCTCACTTATACTCAAAATAATTGTTGCTAATACGCCGATTACGGTTAATGCTACTCCTGCTTCAAAAATTGTTACGGTAGATAAATGCATTTTACCTAAAATCGGTACATTAAAATATCCATCCGTTTGCGTTAAAAATGGAACCTCGAAAAATAATGAAGCAATCGCTGTACCTGTTGCTAGTAATACGCCAAACGCTGCCACCTTTTTAAAATCAAACGGCATACCTTTAAAAACGGTTTCAATATCATACGTCAAATAAAGTAGAACGATGGCCGAGCCAAGTACTAGTCCTCCAATAAAACCCCCACCTGGCGCGTTATGCCCTGCAAAAAATAGGTACACACCAAGCGTTAAAATAATAAACACAACAGCTCTTACAACTGTTCGCAAAATCACATTATTTACTTTCAACGTCAGCATCCCCCTTCTTCGGCTTCAGCTTAATAAGTACGTAAACACCAAGACCTGCGATAAATAGAACCACTACTTCGAGCATCGTATCGAACGCACGGAAATCTCCAAGAATCGTATTGACGATATTTTTCCCGCCCGCTAAATTATAGGAATCCTCAAAGTACTTAGAAATCGTATCAAACTTGTCATAATTTAATACCGTTAAGCCAATGATTGTTACAGTAGCACCAACCATTATAGAAATTAAGCCTTTTGAAAACTTAACTGCCTTCGAATCTTTTGAAGGGCGTAAATCAGGTAAAAACTTAAAGCATAATAGGAATAATGCAGTCGTTACTGATTCGACGACTAACTGTGTTAACGCTAAATCTGGAGCACGGAAAATCACAAAGAAAAATGCCACCGAATAGCCAAGAACACCATTTAAAAGCACAGCCGTAATACGTGACTTCGCAAATAAAATCGCCACCGCTGATAAAGCCATAATAAACACTAAAATTAATTCATAGTATTCAACCTTAGCATCCTTTGAAAAATTCCAGCTAAATGCCCCACTCCATATGAAGTACCCAGCCACAATTGCTATAAAGAATAAGTAAATATAGCTTACATAATGTGTGAGGCTACCATTCATATATTTTTTCGTTATGAGATTTGAGTATCTTTCGCCATTGCCAATAAGCACTTCATAATAGTTATTCAACGTAAATCGCTGTGAAATAAGTTGATAAAATGGACGCCATTTATTAAGTGTTCTATATAGCACCACCCCGACAATTACAACACCTAGGGTCATAAATAATTCAGTTTCAAATCCGTGCCAAGCTTTAATTGGTTCTGACAGCACTGCGTCCGTTGGGAACATTGGATAAATGCTCGACATCGCAGGCTTTAAAATATAATCGCCTAATAAATTTGGGAAGATGAAAATGCCTACAACTAAAATGACTAAAATAAACGGTGAAATTAACATTCCGATTGGCGCCTCGTGTGGTGGCTTTTCTAATCGTTCAGGTTTCAATTTCCCAAAGAACGTACGCATCACGATAATGACACAATACGTGAATGTAAAAATACTTGCGATCCATGCAACGATTGGAAATAGAATTCCTAGTGTACCTAAGTTAAAAATATTTAGATTCGCGATTTCCAACGTTGCAGTAAAGAACATTTCTTTACTTAAAAATCCATTAAACGGTGGCATCCCGGCCATCGATAAACTGCCAATAACTGCAATCGTAAAGGTAAATGGCATTAATGCCATTAAACCACCTAAACGGCGTATATCACGCGTTCCCACTTCATGATCTACAATACCGACCATCATAAATAGCGCACCTTTAAACGTTGAGTGATTCACAAGATGAAACAGTGCCGCAAATGTTGCCTGGGTATAGACAACACTATTTTCGCTATAACCTAAATGAATCGCAGCCGAACCTAGGCCAAGTAAACTCATAATTAATCCGAGCTGACTAATTGTTGAATACGCAAGCAACGCCTTTAAATCATACTGCTTGACCGCATTAAATGCGCCCCAAAATAGTGTAACAAGACCTGTTACTCCAACAACCCAAAACCAAACTGCATCCCCACCAAAAATCGGTGTCGTACGTGCCACTAAATAAATTCCCGCCTTAACCATTGTTGCTGAGTGTAAATACGCAGAAACTGGCGTCGGGGCTTCCATCGCATCCGGTAACCAAATATGGAACGGGTATTGCGCAGATTTCGTAAATGCTCCAAGTAAGACTAAAAGCATTGCCACAATGAAATAAGGACTGTCTTGAATGAATTCTACATTCGCAATAATCTCGCGAATACTAAATGTTCCTGACGCGGCATATAGAAGTAAAAAACCTGCAAGCATGGCAATTCCACCAGATACAGTAATAACCATTGCCTTACGTGCACCAGCACGCGATGCTTTACGATGATGCCAAAATGCGATTAATAGGAATGAGGAAACACTTGTTAATTCCCAAAATACATAAAGCACCATTAAATTATCTGAGAATACGACACCAAGCATGGCGCCCATGAAAAGTAATAAATAACAATAAAAATGGTGGAGTGACTCTTTTGAAGATAGATAGAAAATAGAATATAAAATAACCAGGCTTCCTACGCCCGTGATTAGCAGACCAAAAATCATACTTAATCCATCCAGATAAGTAGTTATATTAATTCCATATGAGGGTATCCAATTAACTGTATCAACAAAGGTTTCACCCTTTGCAATACGCGGGATATATGTAGTTAGCCACGTAAATAATGTAACTGGAACGGCTAAAACGATCCAGCCAATGTGAAAACCTTTCAGTCGCCTATATACAAATGGGATTAGCACGGCAGCTAAAAAAGGGAAAAGTATGGCAAAAATTAATGTCACTGGCTAAACCTCCTAAAATTAATAGTATAATTCTTACAATTAGTAGTTTCAAAAAATAATGCCACTTGACGAAAGATCGTACTCATAATAATGTGTCCTATAGAGAGTAAATTCCATAAGCATCCTGCAAAGTTATATTAGTATGATAAATAGATTATTCGGATTGAATATTTATGCAAAACATACACCATTAAATAGATTACCTAGTAAATTATACAATATAAATATTCAAAGCGCACTGTAATAGCTCTTGTTTTAACTCATTTATGTTAATTTCTCAAGAAGTGGTAATAATCCACAGTAACATCATAAATTCAAAAGAGGTGCAAAACTATGAAGCATGCAAAAGGACGATTGGATGAAAGTATATTAGTCTGTGTATATTATGGACTAAACGGGGAACGTCTAATTCGCAGAGGACATAAACTAGCTACATTATTAGATTGTCCACTATACGTTTTAACTGTCGACTCTAAGCCTGTAGATACATTTGACGCTGAAAAGTCTGGCTTTATCGAAGATTGGAAAGAACTGTGTGACGAGTTAGAAGTAGAAGAATTTATCATTCGTGATAGTGAACGCCTTCCTAGCCAAAAGGTTATTGCTGAAGTTGCATTAGCAAATAACATTACCCAAATCATCGTTGGTCAAAGTGCGCAAAGTCGATGGGAAGAGATTACAAAGGGCTCTTATTTAAATGTCCTTTTAAAAGAAGTGCCATTTGTAGATTTTCACATTGTATCTGTTAAGCGTCCAACTGAGGATGAATCTTATGATATTTATGAAAAAGGTGTACGCGCATACGCAATAACAGACCAAGAAAATAATTATAAAATTGCCTTTACATGCCCCACATTTGAATCGTTAGAGGGGATTTTCTTTAAAGAGATTGGTACAGATTTTGATAATGGCATTTTCAAATTCTCTTATGACAATAAAATGCATGAAGTTCATGTAACTGAAGGATTTGTTGTAGAGCCTACAGCAATTCCAGAAGGCGTACGACCTTCAAAACCTTAATAT
>JAZLIT010000183.1:0-15492 GCA_045617525.1 Solibacillus sp.
TGGTTTTTGGATCAAGAAAATCGCGAGTATGAGGAAACGAAATGGAAGGTTTATTCAGAGGGAAGTACTTCTGGGAAATTGCTCGGTGGCAATTTGTGCACGCTAAATTTATTGCAAGGTACGCAATATATGCCAGATATAACGGACTGCATTTTATTTCTCGAGGACGATGAAGGCACGAATCCAGAATTATTCGCAAGGGATTTAACTTCGTTGCTTCAAGCGAGTAGTGATATAAAAGGTCTATTGATTGGTCGCTTCCAAAAGGTATCAAATATGACACAGGAACAGCTCTTTTTCATACTCGATAAACATCCTATGTTAAAGGAAGTTCCGGTCATCTATGATGTCGACTTTGGCCATACGCAACCGATTGTGACGCTTCCAATCGGTGGAACAGTACGGGTGGATACTAAAAAGATGGAAATCGAGCTTACGGAATTTTAAGAAATGAGGTAATTAAGATGAAAGTAGAAGATATTTATGGGGATTTTCCTATTTTAGAAACGGAGCGACTGTTATTACGAAAAGTAACAATGGATGATGCGGAGAATATGTTTGAATATGGATCAAATGATGAGGTAACGAAGTATGTTACTTGGGATACACATAAGACGATCGAGGACGCGAGAGGCTTCATTGAATTTATATTGAATAAATATGCGCAGCAAGCAGTGGCGCCTTGGGGGATAGAGGAGAAAGCAACAGGTAAATTCATAGGGACGATTGATTTCTTTGCATGGAATGTGGCCTTCAAAACAGCGGAAATCGGTTATGTAATTGCGCCTGATTATTGGGGCAAGGGCATTACGACAGAAGCTGCAGCAGCGATTACCGAATTTGGCTTTGAGAAAATGGAGCTCGTTCGCATTCAGGCGCGTTGTTTCGTTGCTAACATAGGCTCTGAGCGTGTAATGGAGAAAATCGGTATGCAGTTCGAGGGCATACATAGAAAAGCAATGTTTATTAAAGGTGTGCATGAAGACTTGAAGATGTATGCGATAGTGAAAGAGTAAAAGATAAAGGGGATGTCTTCTATGTTGGAACAGCATTATATTGAAACGGCAAGAGGTAAATTTGAATATTTTACAGCAGGTGAGGGCGAGCCATTAGCAATTACACATTATTATTCAGCATTTGATGAACGAGGGAATTGGTTTGCAAATCCATTTACGGCACGCTATAAAGTGTTTTTAATCAATAGCAGAGGGGCAGGGAATTCCGATGATTTCGATAATGAGGAGCAACGAAGCTTTACAGAAATTGTGCGAGATTTAGAAGCTGTTCGAGCAGCGTTAGGCTTTAAGAAATGGGCTTTAGCTGGTCATTCAACGGGTGGTATGTTGGCATTGCATTATGCAGTTACCGCACAGGATTCTTTAACGAAGGTCATCGCGGGGAGTACCGCAGCGAGTAAGGCTTATGCAAGTCATCCAGACAGTATTTATTGTACGGACAACCAAAACTTCCAACGTATAATTGAAATTATGGAATTGTTGAATAATCCATTAACAAAACAGGAAGACCGTGCAAGCCTAAGCTATGAATGGACGTTAATGTCGTTTTATTCAGAAGAGCGCTTAAAGCAAGCGTTATCACGTCCTAATAGTGGACGAACGGTTGGCACAAGCCTAGATTATTTTAGAAAAGTAGTCGTGAAAAGCTTTGATCTTCGTCCTCAATTACGTAGTATTCATATCCCTACATACATTTTTGCAGGTCGATTTGACGCACAATGTCCGGTTGAATTTGGTATTGAAATCGCTGAACTAATACCACAAGCAAGATTAACAATTTTTGAACAATCAAATCATTTTCCATTTGCTGAGGAAGAAGCCGCGTTTAATGAATTTGTGGTATCAACGCAGAGTTAACGCACGAAGTATTTAACGCTTGGCGCATCACTTACCTGCTGAAGAAGTAATGGTTGAATCGGGAGCTTCGTGTCGAATTCCGATAAAATTGATTTATTCTTGATGAATTAAAACAAAGGTGATTCGCGGCATCTTTCTTCTCGACTCACCTCACAAAATCAAAAAGGATCCTACTGATTTGTATAATCAATAGGATCCTTAATTTTTAGAATCACTTAAGCATTTACTTTTTTCGGAGAGGGGTAGCCAATAATAATTGCAATTACGCCGCAAACTGCAATTAAAATTGGGTAAAATGCGTATTGCATAATTAGCACAGGGGAAATGCCCGCTACACCAGCTGCCACTAATAGTTGCGCCCCATAAGGTATAATCCCTTGCACTGCACACGAGAAAATATCGATAATACTTGCTGATTTGCGTGGTTCAATATCGTACTGTGTAGCGATATCTTTAGCAAGTGGCCCAGCAATTAATATAGCAATCGTGTTATTAGCAGTAGAAAGGTCTGTTAAACTCACTAAACCAGCCATTGCAAATTGTGCATCACGCTTCGATTTAATTTTACGTGTCGATACATATAACAAGTAATCAATCCCGCCGTTATACTTAATTACTTCAACCATACCAGCAATTAATATCGCTAAAAACGACATCTCAGACATGCCCAGCATTCCGTCACCGATCGCTTGAATCATTGTCATGAACGAATAGCTACCATCTAGTAAGCCGATAATACCAGCTAATCCAATACCACTAGCTAATACTAAAAATACATTCAAACCTATTAAAGCGAAAATAATAACGAATAGGTAGGGAATGATTTTCCACCAATCATAGCTTGAAGCTGCAACAACGGCCGTTTCACCCATCGTAATAACACCTAATAGGATACAAGTTACAATTGCTGCTGGTAATACGATAAAGAAGTTTACTTTAAATTTATCTTTCATTTGTGCACCTTGCGTACGGACTGCGGTAATCGTTGTGTCTGAAATGAAGGATAAGTTATCACCGAACATTGCACCACCAATAATAGATGCCATCAGTAATGGCAATGATAAATCGGTTTGTTGGCCAATCCCTAAACCAATTGGCGCTAACGCTACGATTGTACCAACAGAAGTACCCATTGCTAAGGAAATAAAACAAGCAATAATAAATAATCCGACTACTAGTAAATTACCAGGGAGGATGGATAAGGCAAAGTTCACGGTTGCATCTACTGCACCCATGCCACTAGCCGTTCCTGAAAATGCACCTGCTAATAGGAATATAATGACCATTAACATGACATTTGAATTTCCCGCACCCTTACAAAAAACCTCGACTTTTTTATCGAACTTTTCTTTACGATTCATCATAAGTGCAACCGCACCTGAAATCGCAATTGCAACAATAACAGGGAAGGCGTAGAAGTCATCTAACACAATTCCTGAACCAATAAATAAACATAAAAAAACTACAAAAGGCAACAATGCCCATGGATTTCCTTTTCTCATTTGTTCCTCCTGTACATAGCTTAACTAACTATATTTACTTTAAATAAAAAAGACCTCTTCTTGAAAAAACAAGAAGAGGTCTATCATTTACGAAAAACACTCACCTTATCTTTCAAGCATCGCTTGCTGGATTTGGCACAGTAGCAAGTACGCTCCGCTGCCGAGATTTCAAAGGGCCAGTCCCTCCATCTCTCATGATAAGAAGAAAATCTTATATATAATGTCAAAGTAAGTAGTAGAATAATGCATTTTTATTAAAATGTCAATAAAATTACTAAAAAAGACGTAATATGTGGTTAGTTTATTGGATCTATTTAAAGCACAAGTGGTAATGATATTTGGCGGATAACCCTTAACTTTGGCGGATTCGGACACAAGTTTGGCGGATAATCCCAAAACTGTGACCATCGAATGGCTGTATCCAGCAACCGATTCACATCCTAATTAGAATGCATAGAAAAATCGCGCAAATGGGGGGTGTCTTCAGAAATTTGCCGAACCATTTTTATGATACATCAAATAGTATAGCCCCTTTTTCTCTAATAACTGCGTATCTGAACCAGCCTCTACAATTTGCCCTTGCTGCATCACGTAAATGAAATCAAATCGGTCTAGTTTTGTTAGCTTATGTGTAACCACGATAATTGTTTTATTGACTCCTTCTGATAGTAACGTATTGAAAAGTATGTGCTCTGTTTGTACATCGAGGCTTGTAAAAGGTTCATCTAGTATCCATAAATCACTTTTTTTAAGGAGTAGGCGCGCAAATGCCAATCGTTGTTTTTCACCACCAGAAAGATTGCCACCTTTTTCGAAAACGGGCTCTTCTAGGTTTTTTTCTAGGCATGCTTTAGCGAGCGTCTGTTGTAGCTGCTCATCTGTTGCATCGGGCTTAGCTAAAAGTAAATTGCTTTTTATTGTACCTGTGAAAAAATGATTTTGCTGCAGCATTGTGCTCATATGCTCATACATAGAATGTGTACTAATTTTTTCTATAGTAGTATCCCCGATTAATATCTCGCCATCTGTTCTACTAAATTCCTTCATGAGAAGCTGAATGAGTGTTGATTTGCCAGAGCCACTTGGTCCGATAATTGCAATTTTATCGCCGACTTTAATATCCAACGTAATATTTTTAAGAGCTTGTCGTGAAGCTGAAGGGTAGCTATACGATACATTTTCTAGATGAATATTTTTTGCTAAATCGCTTAGTTGAATTGTTCCATCTATTACTTGATGTGAAGTGACTTCTTCAAGTTGAGACAAGGCCTTTTTGGTATGTTTAGCAAAAATCGGTACCATTGAAAGGGGGATTGCAGATTCAAAAACAGTTAATGATACAAGGACAATCAGTGCTAAATAAACACCTTCTAATTGCCCGATAGATGTCAAGTAAGCACCGATAAAAACGATACTAAAGCTAGTAAGTAATGCAATTAATTGATTCCATAAATATGAAGTTTGTTCTTGATCGAGTTCTTTTCTACGAGCCGCCCCGTAAGCCATATGCAATGTGGATAAGTGTTCTTTTTTCTGGTGTAGTTGATTATGAAGTAGTAAATCCCGATAGCCATAAAAATATTCTGTTGCATAAATCGTAAGTTCTTTTTTCTCTTCTGTTGAGGTAGAGTATGGACGTTGAAAGAGCATGTACGGAATAACTACACTTGTTAGCACAATACCTACAAGTAAGAGCAACGAGATCCATGGCGAAAAAAATAATGTGAATAGGATCGTTGTGAAAAACACAAATAACGCGATAAAGGGCGGATAAAGTACGCGTAAAAAGAAGTTTTGAAGCATTTCAACGTCGCTAGTAATACGAGTGAGTAAATCTCCACTTTTATAGTTATTTAACACGTGTGCTTGTGGCAGTAACTTTTTAAAAAAACGCATTCGAACAATACTAATAAATTTAAATGTAACACGGTGTGAAATATAGCGCTCGGCATATTTACTTGCTGATTTCGTCACACCAAATAATTTCAAAAAGGCCGTTAGTATTAAAATAATGTAAAATGGCGGCATCAGCGCTGCTTTTGAAATGAGCAAGCCACTTTGAGCAAAAAGGGCAACAGCTGTTAAACCGCTAATAGTACCTGCTAATAATGCAAGCAATACATCTTTTTTATCAGCCCAAATCAATTGTATAAGATCTTGCATCATCAATATCTCCCTTCCTTAATTTTTTATAAAATGGATGATTTTTTAGTGTATCAGGTGTGCCCGATGCTCTAACTTGTCCATCCTCCACGATATAAATAAAATCTGCAAAGCGAATGCTTTCAAATTGATGCGCAGCGATAATGACTGTAGCTGTTTCACGTAACGATTGTATAGATTGCGTTAATAATTGCTCTGTCATCACATCTAATCCTGCAGTTGGCTCATCAAAAAATACAATGGATGGTTTTTTTAGAAAGGACCTTGCAATTGCTACTCGTTGTTTCTCGCCACCAGATAAACCTAGTCCACCTTCTCCAAGTGCAGTATTTAACCCTTTAGGTAAACTAGAAAGCCAATCGAGTAGTTGTGCTTTTTGAAGTGCCTCATAAATATCTTCATCTGAAACTTGTAACCCCATACATATATTTTCTCGTAGTGAGCCGGCTAAAATATAGGGATGCTGTGAAATGTAACTAGTTTGTGCATACCAATCATCTGCACGGTAAGAGCTACGTGGCTCGTTATTTAAATAGAGTTTACCGGAATCGAGCTCAGTTAAACTCGATAACATATTTAATATCGTTGTTTTCCCATGCCCAGTTTGGCCGATAAAAGCAACCGTTTGCCCAGGTGCAATCGTAAACGTAAGGGGACCTATTGTTGGACCATTTTTATAGCTAAAATACGCTTTCTTAACAGCTATTTCAGGCTGATTAGCTAAAGTATTTTCACCCCAATGGACGCTCTTAATTGGTTCTTGAAGTTGTTCTTCAATTAATGCTGCAGCACCTAGGCTACCGCGTCCTGTATGGAAGGCCGCACCTAATTCTTTCAGGGAATTATAATAGTCTGGTGCAAGCGTCAAAACGAGAAAAGCAGGAGCAAAGGTAAGTGTTTTAAAAACAATCATTTGAAAACCGATTTCAAGTGCAATTAGCCCGATGCCGAGAGTCGCAATTAACTCAATAAACAGTGTTGAAGCGAAAGCAATTTTTAAAACACTTAACGTTCGCGACATAAAGCCTTCATTGCTTTTTTCTAAAATCTTTTCCTGTTGTTTACTTTGTCCGAACAGACGGATTGTTTGCAAGCCTTGGAGTAAATCTAAAAACTTTCCTGAAAAGCGATTAAGCGCATCTAACTGTTCCTCTGATTTTTTTTTCGTCTGAATCCCTATGATAATGTAGGTTATTGGAATGAACGGTGCAGTAATGAGCATAATCCATGCACTATTTGGATGAACGATAAATACCGCAATCAAAATCATGATAGGTACTACGACAGTTTTAATGACCTGTGGAATATACGCTCGGTAATAACCTTCAAGTTGATCAACCGTTTCAAGTAAAAGTGTAACTTTTTTACCTGTCAAAGAGGCAACATGCTTTTCCATCGTTGTTGATGACCAGTGTTGAATTAATTTCTCTCGAAGGGATTGTTTAATATCCTCTGCTAAAATTCCTCCAACTCTCCCCATTGTAAATTGTGAGGTAAGCCTAACAAGTATCGCCAAAAGAAAGAATAGGAAGAATAAGTAAGTATCCGAAAATGGCGCCTTTTCGATAAAGACCATATTTACAATTCCTACAATGCTTATACCTTGTAAAAGGATGCTACCTCCCATGAACAGTGACAGAAAAATTAAAAATAGTATTTTGAATCTATATACACGTATGAAATACTGTAAAAATTGCAGATAATCAGCTCCTTTCATATAGACTAATCAAATTTATATAAAAGAAAACTAAGGTTTACAAAAAAATTGATTTTGGTGATCCATTATTACATACCATCACCACCACTATTTAGACTAGTTGCATTGATTTATGGTAAAGCAATCAAAACGTGGTTAGATATCTTAAAAGACGTCAATAAATATGAAAGAGAAGATTAGAATTGTAAGTTTCCTTACGTTAGACCATGGGGATGTTTCAGCACTTTTTTAGGAATAGGAGACAAATTAAATGGAAAACTCATCAGTGTTTTGGAGTAGAGCACTAACGGAACTGACATTATCCTTCCATATTATATTTGCAACACTTGGCGTCGGGGTTCCACTCATGATTTTGATTGCACAATATGTTGGATATAAGAAGAATGATGAACACTATACATTGATGGCACGTAGATGGGCAAGGGGATTTACAATTACAGTAGCAGTCGGGGTAGTAACTGGTACGATTATTGGATTACAGTTGTCTCTACTATGGCCACAATTTATGGAATTAGCAGGGCAAGTTATTGCGTTACCATTGTTTATGGAGACTTTTGCATTTTTCTTTGAAGCAATCTTTTTAGGAATTTATTTATACACTTGGGACAGATTTAAAAATCCTAAGCATCATATGTTACTTCTTATTCCAGTAGCAATTGGTGCATCAATGTCAGCTGTATTTATTACGATTGTTAATTCGTTCATGAATGCTCCAAGAGGGTTTGATATTGCTGGTGGAGAGATTATTAATATAGAACCGATTTTGGCAATGTTTACTCCTGCAATGCCAACGAAAATTGGACATGTTTTAACATCAAGCTTTATGACAGTTGCCTTTATTTTTGCTGCTATTGCAGCCTATAAATTATTAAAAGGGGAGGATCAGGTTTATCATAAAAAAGCCCTTTATTTAATGATGAAAATGGGTATCATTTTCTCTATTGCTACTGCAGTTGTTGGGGATTTTTCAGCGAAATATTTAGCTGAATATCAGCCTGATAAATTAGCGGCGGCAGAATGGCACTTTGAAACTGAAAAAGGGGCTGAATTAATAGTTTTTGGTATTCTCAAAGATGATGAAGTGAAATATGCAATTCGCCTTCCGAAAGCATTAAGTTTCTTAGTGAGTTATGATTTTAACGCTGAAGTGATTGGTCTTGAAGAGTTTCCAGAGGATGAAAGACCACCGCTCAGCATCCACTACTTCTTTAATATTATGGTAGTAATAGGATTCCTAATGATTCTCTTATCGACAGCATTTGTCATAGGTAAATGGAGACAATGGAAATTTATTGAATCTAGCTGGTTTAGGTGGATAATTGTTTTAAGTGGACCTTTATCAATTGTTGCCATTGAAGCAGGCTGGTGGCTGGCCGAAGTTGGACGTCAACCATGGATTATATATGGTATCATGCGCACTGAGGAAGGTGCAACGACAGCAACAGGTGTAGAATGGTTATTTATTGCATTTAGTGTTGTTTATTTAGTGCTAGGAATAGGAAGTATCGTTGTATTACGTAGAATGTTTAAAAATAACCCTGTTGAAAAGGAATTAGCAGCACGTAAAGGCGGTGCACAGTAATGTGGTTAGAAATATTAGGTATTTCCGTTTTGTGGATTTTCTTATTTGGGTACGTCATTATCGCATCAATTGACTATGGAGCTGGATTTTTCAATGCGTATAGTCTTTTGACAAAGAAAAATCATATCCTTTCCAAAGTAATTAAACGTTATTTATCACCGGTATGGGAAATTACAAATGTCTTTTTAGTATTTTTCTTTGTCGGGATTGTCGGATTTTTCCCGCAGACAGCTTATTATTATGGAACGATTCTATTAATTCCAGCATCGATTGCGTTAATTTTATTAGCAATTCGAGGCAGCTATTATGCATTTGAATCGTACAGTGGTTTAAGAGGCCATAAAGGCTATGCACTTGCATATGGAATAAGCGGGCTATTAATTCCGGCCTCGTTATCTGTTGTTTTAACTATTTCTGAGGGTGGTTTTGTTAGCATGGGCGAAAATGGTCCTAAACTTGAGTATGCAACGCTCTTTACAAGCCCTCTTGCATGGTCGATTGTCGTCTTAAGTATAACGGCTGTATTATATATTTCTGCTGTGTTTTTAACATGGTATTCGAAAAAGGCTGGAGATTTAAAAGCTAGTGATTTAATGCGTAGGTACGCACTTTTTTGGGCTATTCCATTAATTGTAAGTGCTTTTGGGATTATTATTGAGCTGAGATCTACAGGGAATTGGCATTATGATCAAATGGTAGACCTATGGTGGTTGTTCATTGTATCGGGCATCCTATTTTTAGCGACAATTTGGATAATTTGGAGGAAAGTAAAATATGGATTAGCTGTAGTTATAATGATTCTACAGTTTGCTACAGCATTTTTTGCTTATGGGATTTCACATTACCCGTATTTACTTTATCCGTATTTAACAATTCACGATAGCTTTACTAACGAAGCAATGGCCATTGCACTTGTTATCGCATTTATTGCAGGACTTTGCTTACTAATTCCTTCGATATATCTAGTGTTTAAATTGTTTATTTTCAATAAAGGCTATGTTTCAGGGGAAGAGGAAACGCATGTATAAGGAGAGGGAACTATGAAAGAATTTTTAATTTTCTATGCTCCGTTTATTGTCGTCATTCTATCCGTTTTAGTAGCATTTATAGTGGCGACAAAAACAAAGACACACTAATTTAAATGAAGAATTGATATTACAGTTTTTAAAAGTAGTGCAAATGAGGTTGTTGATTTGTACTACTTTTTTTAATGCGATGGCTTGTTAAAGTTTAATGTTGTTTTATTCTAAATGGAATTTGGGATGGGAAACAAATTATTTCTGAACCTTAGATATATGCTGCTACTCCGCTTATAAAGGAATATAAGTCTATTGTGTCGAAATAATTTAAATACGTAATTTGAAGTTTCAACAAGAATGGAGGTTCAATATTATGAATATCAAGACATTTCTTCTTTGCTTTATAGGTATATATATATTGATTAGCCTTCCAGCGATACAGCTCTTTCTACAAAAACGCAACGTTAAGTTGGAATAATACATTTTTTCAATCTATAAAAGATCGAGGAATTAATATGTTAATGATAAGCGAAAATGTAATTGGTGTAAGTTATAAAAAATTAATAGACATATTGGCTAAACATTGCAATCGTTTTGCTTTTGTTGAAAATAGACAAATGATGGTAAATGAAGAAGAGCGACTTGCTTATATTGATAATTTGATTACTGATATTGAAGGATATTTAATCAAAAGGAAAATACAACGAAAATGGGAAACTACAGCACTTGGTGAGGGTACAGCATACGTTTTTTATTTTGAGTTGAAAATGCTACAAGTGAATTTTTAAAAGATCATAATTCTCTATTTGAGTGGATTAGCCCAGAACTACCAGAAGACTTAATGTTTTATCAAAATGATAAATGTTTATTGGCTGGATGTTCACACGAGGGGTTTTTTATGGTTGATGAAACTTTATGGAACAGTTTCTTATTAAGCTGAAGGATGCTTTAGTGTAAACATTTCCCTTTGTTCAATTGAATAAGGGATATTTTGGCTACATATGAATGATTTTAAATGAGTATGTTAAGTTGATAGAGAATGAGAATTAATAAGGTCTGTAACATTTTCGAAAGGAGGGCTTTAAATTGGAGTTATTTATTTTTTATTACCTTTTACCTTTACTACTTTCATTTTTATGGTTTAGAAATTTAGTTTGGCTGCTAGTAAATTTGAAGCAGAATAAAGATATAAAGCTACCTATAACCTTTGGCTCAATTTTAAGTAGTGCCTTAATTGGTTCAATACTTCTCTCAATTTATTTACTACTTTTTTAAGTATAATTTATACATACATCTTACAAATAACGTTCCCAAATAAAAGTTTGGTAGTACACAATTAGCTGTGAAACGCTATTAATTCAACGTTTCGCAGCTTTTCCTATAGACATCATTTATACAGATTTTTATGATCAACAAAGTTCATTAACATAGCTAATGAGATAGAGATACATATTGAACTGACCTGATTTAAATTGACAAAAAAATATGCCGCTTAAGTCCTAAATTTAAGGTACTTAAGCCGCATATTTTTATGTTTAGTGGAGCTATCTTATTTTTTCAATGCTTGCCTAATATGTGCAATATGGTGGTTACTATGCCATGCATATAATCCTGCACATTGGACAAGCGTTGTTTCACCAGATTCCGGGTGAATGAATATTCGCTGCCATTGTTCGTCAGTTAACGATTCCATAATGACGGACCATTTTAAATGGATACCCCCTAAAATCGCTAATGAAACATCAACGGGTAGTGCACAATCAGGCATCTCGGCCCAAAGATTTTCATCATAAGGCTTAATAATTGGGCTATCTTCTGTAATCGCAAGCTTAAAGCGAATAAAGCTATTCAAATGGCTATCTGCCAAATGATGGACTAGCTGGCGAATCGTCCAGCTACCTTCACGGTAAGTTCGATTTAATTCGACCTCATTTAAATTTTCAACGAGTAACCGTAAGCGCTTTGGTAGCTTTTTAATGTCTTCAATCCATGAAGCCAATAGTTCTTTCGAAACCGTTTCAGGTAAATTCATTTTTCCAATTGGATAACGTTCATCTTGCATAAAAATCAGCTCACTTTCTAAAAATTTAAAATAAGTTTATATAATAGAAGTATACAATATTTAATCTGCAATAACTGGAAATGTTTACTATTAATAACGAATGCTATTTATGTTTGTAGATGGATGTTTCCTAGGACGTTATTAATTAGGGTTAAAAAAAATACATTTCAATAATTATTAATTCAGACGTGTCTACACTAAATTGGCTCAAAAATTATGAAGTATTTTTACGTAAGAATGTCTTACTTGATAAGATTTCCTATGAAGTAGAGGTCGCATCTGATAATGGTGTTTCAATGAACTTACTTGATAAGCCAGTTACAATTTATTTTCAAGAGTAACGATAAAGGGCAATGAACTAAAAAACGTACATTTAATAGCGAATAAATAGGGCAATATCTGTTCAATTCGAACAGATATTGCCTTATTTTTATTTGGGCTATTTTATCCGCCAAAACGATATTGAGAATCGACATGCAACTCCCGATCTAACCATCAATTCTTTAGCGAGTGCCATTTTTTGTCCAAAAAAGATTAACCGCCACTACCATTTTAAATTAACCTATTAGTTAAAGCAGATACTTATGTTTTGAAATGATTTTATAAATCTCATTAAAATTCGGAAATTGTGATAAATGCTGTCGTATAGTTCGAACGGTATAAAGCAATACTAATATGTATTAAAGTTTCAATACTTGAAGTTATTACAGCAACCACGTAGATATTTTTGAGCAACAAAACAGCAGGAGGGAATCTTATTGACTAATACACAAAATGCAGTGTCCATTTTTGCCCTAGGTGGAATTAATGAAATCGGTAAAAATATGTATGTCATACAATATTCAGATGAAATTATTATTATTGATTGCGGTGTAAAATTTGCAGATAAAAGTTTGCTGGGTGTTAATTTAATTATCCCTGAGTTAACATATTTAGAAGAAAATAAAAGCAAGATTAAAGGCTTAATTGTAACACATGGACACGAGGATCATATCGGGGGCATTCCATACATGCTTAAAAAGCTAAATGTACCAATCTATGCCTCTCGCTTTACACTTGGTTTAATCGAATTAAAATTAAAAGAGCAAAAGTTACTTCGCGAAACCGAATTAATCGAAATCACATCCGATACTCAGTTAGAATTTGGTCAGATTGCTGTTACTTTCTTTAAAACAAGTCACAGTATCCCGGACTGCTTAGGCTTAGTATTTCACACACCTGAAGGAAAGATTGTTCATACAGGCGACTTTAAATTTGATTTGACACCAGTTAATGATCAAGTCTCAGATATTCATAAAATGGCCGAAATTGGTACTGAGGGTGTATTAGCATTAATATCTGAAAGTACAAATGCAGAACGACCTGGTTCCACGCCTTCAGAAAAATTAGTTGCTAGTCATCTTGAAGAAGAATTTATAAAAGCGACAGGAAAAATATTTATCTCTACCTTTGCTTCCAATGTAAATCGAATTCAGCAAATCGTCGAGGCAGCCGTAAAGACAAATCGAAAACTTATTTTGCTTGGCCGAAGTATGGTAAATGTTTGCTCTGTTGCAATGAGACTTGGCTATTTAAACATTCCGAATTGGATGCTCATCGAAGCACGTGATATGAAGCAACTCCCACCAGAGCGAGTTGTTATTTTATGTACAGGAAGCCAAGGGGAGCCTCTAGCTGCACTGTCACGTCTTTCTACTGGAAATAATCGAGATGTCAAAATCGAACAGGGAGATACCGTGATTTTTGCTGCCTCTCCGATTCCCGGCAATGAAAAAGAGGTTTCAAAAATCGTCGATAATGTCTTTCAACTTGGAGCAAAAGTTATTTACGGAAATTCCAGCATAACAGGGATGCATGTTTCCGGTCATGGTTATCAAGAGGATTTGAAGCTAATGCTTACGTTGATGAAACCCAAATATTTCATTCCCATCCATGGGGAGTATCGGATGCTTCATATACACCGTTTGTTAGCCGAGGCGGTTGGCGTACAACATGACAATATCTTTATTCTTAAAAATGGGGATGTCGTTGATATTGTAAATTCAGTTGCTCGACAAACGCGTGATGTACCTGCAGGCGATACGTATGTTGAGGGAGTCGGTAACGGTGAAATAGGTGAAGTCGTATTACGCGACCGAAAAATACTTTCCGAAGACGGGATGCTGGTCATTGTGGTAACGGTTAGCAAATTTGATGGGTCTATTATTGCGGATCCTGATACAATTTCCCGTGGGTTCGTGTACGCAAGAGAGTCTCAAGAATTGCTAAACGATATAAATGAACTGACGAAAGCAGCCGTAAGTAATTTTAATAAACCGAATCCGTATGGTATGAAGCAAGCAATCAAAAAAGCAGTTGACCACTATTTATATCCATTAACAATGAAGAAACCAATGATTCTTCCACTTATTATTGAAATATAATTTAGCTTATTTACCCATATGAATAGCCGTATATCATGATTTTAAAATCTGATATACGGCTATTTTATTTAGTGAAAATAATGAAACATTAAAAATGGGTATTAGAACGAACTCGCTTTGAAAAATGTATCGCGGTTTTCATTAACGTTATTATTAAAAATAATTCGAGGGCATTAGGAAGCATATTGCTACCAATATCAAACGGTAGTACACTTCCAACAGTCATGACAGCAGTTCCAACTAACATCCACCACCATTTCGCAGACCTAGTAAGCACTATGGAAGCGACAATAAGTGCTAGTACAACGATTATTATCATAAGCGGGGGGCCACTACCATTGTGTTCAGAGGTATAGCTTAGGGCACCGTACATATCTTGAGACTTCAGTTGCAGCTCTTTCAATTGGAGTAAATATTCTACAATTATAGCGATGATCATAAGACCACCAAATAAAAAGGCTGCCCATGTATACTGTGCAAACTTAATACCCGCTTCACGCATAATAAATAACGAGAAAAGAATTAAAGTTGGGGTTAATATGGCGTGTAACCAGAATCGCCCATAGCTCAATGTTTCAAGTAGTTTACCTTCACCGATAAGATGCCCAAATGTAAGTAACCCATTATCATAGATAAGAGCTAGGATGACAAAAAATAAAATAGCAGAGGCTGTTTTCTGGTGCTTCATTAATCCCCAAATTAGGACGGCTAAATAGGCCACTGTAAAAAGGCCGAATAAATATGAATCGATAACATATCTCCCTTCTTATACGTAGTGAAATGTGCAACACATCATAGTTTCCAAA
The DNA here is from genome assembly GCA_045617525.1 of Solibacillus sp. Classification (GTDB taxonomy): domain Bacteria; phylum Bacillota; class Bacilli; order Bacillales_A; family Planococcaceae; genus JAZLIT01. The sequence continues at coordinate 15,149 of JAZLIT010000183.1, forward strand.
TAGAATTTCAGGGAAACGGTTTTGAAGATAGGGTTAAGTAAGTATAGCCTCAATTAGTGTCTTTGATTCTAAGAGGTGTTTAGAGTACGACTTTGCAGTGATATGCACGGGATTATATGTGATGAAACCCATGGCTTAGGTGTTTTATAGACTTGCTGACCAAAAATTCAATCATACTAAAAAGCATAGTTGGATTTAAAGTAACTTAATATTCTGTTAAAGTAAGTGTGTAGGGTCTTAAATAAGCAAGGGGTGAATAGATGATTGAAATTAACGGGAAGTATACAGATGCCATTATATATACGAATAATCCACAGCAAGCGGCGATTGATCAAATTGATGAT
>JAZLIT010000184.1:0-8767 GCA_045617525.1 Solibacillus sp.
AAAAAAAGACCAAGTTCGCAATGAACTTGGTCTTTCATTTAAATGATTATTGTTGAGCAGCTTTCGCGCGTAATACCATTTGTAAGATACCACCGTGACGGTAGTAATCTACTTCTACTTCTGAATCGAAACGAGCTAACGCTTTGAATTCAGTTACTTTACCTTCTGGAGAAGTTGCAGTAACAGTTAGGATATCACGTGGTTTAACATCATCTGTTAAGTTAACAGCAAATGTTTCGTTACCAGTTAAGCCTAAAGAGTCAGCAGAATCGCCGTTTAAGTATTGTAATGGAAGAACACCCATCATTACTAAGTTAGAACGGTGAATACGCTCATAAGATTGTGCGATTACAGTTTTAACGCCTAGTAAGAATGTACCTTTAGCAGCCCAGTCACGAGATGAACCCATACCGTAGTCGTTACCAGCTAATACTACTAAGCCAGTGCCTGCTTCTTGATATTTCATACATGCATCGTAAATGTACTCAACTTCGCCTGTTGGCCAGTAAGTAGTGAAACCACCTTCTGTACCTGGAGCTACTTGGTTACGGATACGGATGTTAGCGAAAGTACCGCGCATCATAACTTCGTGGTTACCACGACGAGAACCGTAAGAGTTGAAGTCGCGAATAGCTACGCCGTTTTCGATTAAATATTTACCTGCAGGTGTATCTTTACCGATTGCACCAGCTGGAGAAATATGGTCAGTTGTAATTGAATCACCAAACTTAGCCATTACACGTAAACCAGCAAGTGTTTTGATTGCTTCTGGCTCTTTAGAAAGACCAGTGAAGAATGGTGGGTTTTGGATATAAGTTGATTTTTCATTGAATGTGTATAGAGATTCAGTTGAAGTCTCGATCGCATTCCAAGCTTCGTTATTAGTAAATACTGTTGCATATTCTTTTTGGAATAATTCACGAGTTACTACTTTGTTTAATACAGCGTTAACTTCTTCAGTTGAAGGCCAGATGTCGTCGAAGAATACTTCTTTGCCGTCTGGAGTTACTGAGATTGGATCTTTTTGTAAGTCGATGTCAACAGTACCAGCTAAAGCGTATGCAACAACTAGCGGTGGAGATGCTAAGTAGTTAGCTTTAACTAATGGGCTAATACGACCTTCGAAGTTACGGTTACCAGAAAGTACAGACGTTACGAATAAGTCTTGTTCTTTAATAGCGTCTTCGATTTCAGGAAGTAATGGACCTGAGTTACCGATACATGTAGTACAACCGTAACCTACAGTGTTGAAGCCGATTGCATCAAAGTATTTTTGTAGATCTGCATCTTCTAAGTAACCAGTTACAACTTTTGAACCTGGTGCTAAAGAAGTTTTAACCCATTTAGCTGGTTTAATACCTAGCTCAACCGCTTTTTTCGCAACTAAAGCTGCAGCGATTAAAACGTATGGGTTTGAAGTATTTGTACAAGATGTAATTGCAGCAATTGCAATCGCACCTGTTGGAATTTCTAGGTCGCCTTCTGCAAATTTAGCAGTACCTACTTTAGCGAATTCTTCTTCACTTAAACCGAAACCTTGAGTTCCTTGAGGAGCTACTAAAGATGAACGGTAAGTAGATTTCATTTCAGTTAAAGGAATTAAATCTTGAGGACGTTTAGGACCAGAAAGGTTAGCAACGATATCAGCAAGGTTAATTTCTAAAACGTCAGTGTATACAGGCTCTAATGCTGCATCAAAGAACATGTCATTAGCTTTTAAGTAGTTTTCTACTACAGCAATGTGCTCTTCGTCACGGCCAGTTAGACGCATGTAGTTTAATGATTCTTCGTCAACTGCGAAGAAACCACAAGTAGCACCATATTCTGGAGCCATGTTTGAGATTGTAGCACGGTCAGCAAGTGGTAAAGCAGGTACGCCAGGTCCGAAGAACTCAACGAATTTGTTTACTACACCTTTAGCACGTAATACTTGAGTAACTTTAAGAGCTAAGTCAGTAGCAGTAGTTCCGTTTGGAAGTGAACCTACTAATTTAACACCAATTACTTCAGGGATTGGGAAGTATGAAGGTTGACCTAACATACCAGCTTCTGCTTCAATACCACCAACACCCCATCCAAGAACGCCGATACCATTGATCATTGTTGTATGTGAGTCAGTACCTACTACTGAGTCTGGGAATGTCTCGAATGTACCGTCAGCGTTTTCTTTAACGTGTACGATTGGAGCTAAATACTCTAAGTTAACTTGGTGTACGATACCAGTTGCTGGTGGTACAGCGCGGAAGTTATCATAAGAAGTTTGAGCCCATTTTAAGAAGTTATAACGTTCAGCGTTACGCTCGAACTCAAGTTCCATGTTAGCGTTTAATGCTGCTGCGTTACCGTATTTGTCAACTTGTACTGAGTGGTCAATTACAAGGTCAACTGGGATTGCTGGGTTGATTTTATCTGGATCTCCACCCATTTCTTTCATTGCAGAACGTAATGAAGCTAAGTCTACTACTACTGGTACACCAGTGAAATCTTGTAGTACTACGCGAGATGGTTTGAATGGTACTTCAGCTTCTGTGTTAGCGTCTTTACCCCATTTTGCTAGTTCATTAACGTGCTCTTCTTTGATTACATAGTTGTCATATTGACGTAAAACAGATTCTAATAATACTTTGATTGAGTATGGTAGGCGTGAAACGTTTGCGATACCAGCTTCTTCGATAGCAGCTAAACGGAAGTAGTTATAAGTCTTGCCGTTTACCTCAAATGAAGAACGACTGTTGTGTAAGTTTTGTTGTGTCATTTGGATATTCCCCCTAATGTTTCTTAAATGAAAAGGCTTGATGCTACGTCTTTTCTCCAGGTATTATCATAACGCATCATGATACATAAGTAAATTGCATTATTATTATCTTTTGTGATAAGTTTCTTTTATGACCTCTCGGAAATACGTAATTATGCTACAATACTGAACGATTATATTAAAAACTATTATAATCTTCAATGGAAAAATTTTTTATATAATTTTCTTTATTGCATTTTCATCCATTTTGAAATGAAAATTGATGTGATACCACGTAGTTTATCGTATTTTCCGCTAAATTTTAGCGTGAAGTATAATGTTTTTGCAAATTGCATCGTATTCGTCCGTGCGGCAAAAAATTCTGGTGTATACCCTACTTCATATAAATGGCGTTGCAATTTATCGAATACTTGCTCCATCCACTCTATTAATACATCTTCAGAAAAATTACTCTTTGCTAACGCTTCAAAAATTTTCACTAAGCGCTCATCTTCATCATCGGTATAAACACGACCTTTCCAAAAGGACTCCTTCACCCCCTGTAAAATAACCGCAGCGTACTGAAGTTTCACATGTGGATGTGACAAAATCGCCGTAGCTAAATCTGCACCATGTGCCATACTATGTACCCAACCCTTAATTTCAACAAAACCACGTACATCTTTTTCCTTACTTAAATAAGATAAGGATTGTTCCATTGCCAATTGTGCCTGTTCAACTGTTAAAAAACTAGTTTGTTGATCTACATAGAATAACCCTGTTAACCATAGTGCTGCAAATGAGCGTGTAAATACATCATCGGGTTCGCCACTAGTAATCCCTTTATATAAGAAATTTTGCGTAGGTAAAACTTCCACTAGGTGTTGCATCAAGTCAGTTGGAATCATCTGTGCGCTTAATAATTCAATAAATAAACGGTAGTTCACTTTATCGCGCAGCTCATCCTCAGGTACCCCAATTGACGCGAGCATCGTTTCAAATAACGTAGCCCCGTGCTGTTCGATATAATCCTGGCGCTCCTCAATACTTAATTGTAAAACTTGTTGTAATGATTTTTGCATTCATATCGCCTCTTTTACTCTATTGATAATTCCCATCTTAAAGCACTTTAAGTACAAATACTAGGCGTCATACTGTTAGATAACCCGAAAAGACATCGGCTGCCTCGGTTAAATCATTTACTTCAATTATTTTATCTGAAAAGCGGTGAACTAGTTTTAAATCTATAGTATTAGGACGATTCGTCAAGATAATCGACGTGCATTCGAACTGACGCTTTCGTTTTATTTGATTAAATTCATTAATAAAATCAGTTGATAAAAAGCTAGACCCATCTGTAACGAACAGCACATCTGCCCCTTTAAATTTGCTTTGCGTCAAAATAGTAAGTGATTCACGCAAAGGTTTCTCGTAATTAGTGCCACCACCTAAAAATTGCTTCGAAAAATGGATTAACTGATCCGTTGAAGAACGACCTTTCAAGAAAAATTGCACTTCACCTATGTCTAAGGCAAATGGAATAATAGCGAAATCACGTTTTTGACGTTTTGCAATCATTAGTAAAGCTAAGCAAAATGCTTTGCTCTCAGTTTTAATACTAGTCATTGAGCTACTTTCATCCATGCATATGATAATAGGTCCTTTCCCTCTACGATCCTTGCCTTTGGTGTCAAATACAAGGGTTTGTGCCTCTGCGTATCTTTTCAGGAAATCTAGGTGTGTCGATGGTAGTACATATTGTGCCAGCTCTAGTGGTATAAGTCGATTTAATTCATTATTAAGTGTAATGTTTCTACGCTCCACCATATAGTTTACTTTTGATTTCGCCTTTTTATTTGCAATTTTTTTGAAACGTCCTGCCATATCTGCAATCTGCTTCAATGTAGGATGTGTGGTAATATGTTCTGCTAGGTTAAATTGTTCCTTTAAAGACACTTGCTCAATTTTTTTTCCAACTAGTGAACTTAACGATACAATGGCTGCCTTTTTTTCTACAACTTGTGGGTGAGCAGATAATATGGAACTGGCCAGCTGTTGGTGAAATTGCCTGAGGCGCCCAATTACCTTCTGATTTGCGCCTTCTATCTCCTTCTGTGCATTTTCGGCCATACGTACTAAGGATTGATAAAGAAATTTAGTTTGATTATTTATAGATTTTGAATCCAACTCATTTATTGCAAGCTGTTCAAGCTTCTTCTGAGTATATGCAAGTTTATGTTTAGCCACTTTTCGTTCTATTGCTGCTTTTTTCGTTTGCTGATCTTGTTTTAAATGTTCCGTTAATTGCTCGCCGATTGTAATGGTTGTTAGAACAGATAAGAGTGGATCAGATTGGGTGAAATAATGCCAATTCTGATAATCCTCGAGTTCTAATACATTTTTAAGGAAGTCATACTGCATTAAATTCTTTTCTTTGGTGTCATCAAGCAGGCTAGGTGAGGCAGAAAAAAAGGCATACCAAATATCGCCGAGAATTTGCACGTAGCCATCTAGGATAGCCTCTCCTTGAGCGCACACAGTTTTTAGTTGCGCAGCAAAAGTAAGCAATTCATTGAAACGAGCTATGTCATCTTTAGATGTGTTAAGTACCGATTTCGAATACATTATTAGATCTTCCATTCAATCACCTGCTTTATCTACAGAAATTTAGGCATACGTGTTAGTACCTTTTAATATTATTAAAAACCGATAACATCTGATGTTACTTGCAGTAGTCGTTTATGCATGTCATTTTTAATTGCATATAAGTCCGTACGATTAGGTACTTGTCGACTTTTCGTCTGAACCTCTAAAAAGATACTCTTTCCTCTCATTAATAATTCACTAAGGTTTTTGCGCTGATTTGGTGCCTTAGTAAGAATAATGTTTTGTGCACTTAATACAACTGCATCAAACTCGAGCAAGACGCGCTTTATAAATGTTTCCAATGAATCATGCGTTAAACTATGGATAACTTCAGTTGTTTTCTCCCTTTGATTCGGTGTTTCCCATAAAATATTTGCCAATATAGCAAAATCGCATATCAAGACTGTTTGACGCCCACGTAAAAATGCCCGCGCTTTTAATATTGAAAGCGATTGTTTAAAGCGACGATCTGAAGGGCGAATTCCTTCGTCCCAAAGCTTTGTGCGGACTTTAGCCAGTGCACTGTATATTTCATCATCAATTGTAATGCTCGTTACACTCTTTTGGAGATGGGTAAGTTCTAGCATCGATAGCTTTTGGATGGGATCATGGTCCACCTTTTTTAACATAGCAATAAAATCTTCCTGTTCACGAATATAGTTAACTTCATAACGCAATAAAAAGCGGTCAAATAACGCCTCAAGTCCCTCATCTTCCTCAATATATTCATTTGAGGATCCTACGAGTGTCATAAGAGGTGCTTCAATAGGTACACCGTTGTTATAGTAAACCCTTTCATTAATTAAGGTTAAAAGTGAATTTAAAATCGCAGAATTGGCCTTAAAAATTTCGTCGATAAATGCGAAATGTGCTGTTGGCAACATCCCATTAATATTACGTTTATAGACGCCTTGTTCTAAATCCTTTAAGGATAGTACGCCGAATAATTCCTCTTGCGTACTAAATGGGGTAAGTAAATGTTGAAAGTAGCTAGAACCGTCAACAATTTCACCAAGCATCGAAGAAAGCGCACTTTTCCCTGTGCCTGCTGGACCAATTAATAATAAATGTTGTCGTGCTAATAGTGCGGTAATAATCGCTTCTATTTCGGCATCACGATCGTAAAACCTTTTATTTAAAATATGTTGGATTGTCTGTATTCGTTGCAGCAGCATAGAGCTAACCCCCTTCTCCTCTTAGGTAAAATACGTAATATTTATTACTACACCTTTTTTCCCTACCTTTTCATTTTTAAACCTACTAAAGTAGATTCTGCGCAAATTTCTAATAACTTACACCAAACTTTTCAATATTTAGTAACTAATTGGTGAAGAAAATCCCTGCTTAAACGTGAAATTTTTAAAATTAAGAATATATTTTCCGAGAATATGATTACTTTTTCCAAATTGAGTGAAAATAAGTAATGTATGTAATCAATTAAGGAGTGGTGGGTATGGCAGTAATTAAGGTTATAGCATCTTTGTTTTCAAGTGTAAAAACTGTCGAGCGAGGACTTGAGAAAATGATGCCTGGGGATGAAATTCACTTAGCAAATGGGCATTATAAAGAGTCAATTACGATTCAGCAAGATGTAACAATTACCGGAAACCATAGTGTTGAAACGATTTTTGAAGGAACAATAATAATCCCTAGAAATTGCTCCGTTACAATGAAAAATATGACGATTATACCAACTGTTCAATTATATGTGGAAGGTATACTAACATTAGAACAGGTTATTTTTGATGGAAAGAAAACGAGTTCAATCCTATCTTTGAATGGTGGGAATGCTTATGTCGAGAATTGTGTATTTCAGTATGCAAAAGACGTTGCAATTGCAGCCTTAAATGAGAGTGTTGTCGAAATTAAGCAAAGTAAATTCTCCAAAAACGGGAAGACACACCTAATGGCTGAAAATTCGATTATTCGCATTAGTGATAGTTCATTTGAGAATGCAAATCATGCACTGTGGCTAAAAAATAAATCTAAAGGATTATCAGGCACGAACCATTTTAAGAAGCATACAGGAACTCAAATTATCGTACAAAATGAAAGTATTTTTACAGATGCCAGTAGTAAAATTACGGATAGCGAAGGTAATGGGGTTTTCGCTAAAGAAAATAGTAACGTCATACTAAATAATACAATTATAAAAGAGCATAAACTGCCACAAATTTGGATTCAAGACAGTAAGCTCGAAGGTATCAATTGTGAAATTCAAGATGGCAAAGAATCAGGTATTATGCTCAGGTCTAATTCTATGGCAGATCTATCGCATTGTATAATTTCGAATCACCTAATTACAAATATCCAAGTAACAATGGAGTCCAGGTTAAATTTAATTCATAGTACGATTAAGTCAAGTGAAGGAATCGGACTCCAATTACGTGATAAATCGATTGCCAATTTCGAGCAAACAATTTTTGAAAAGAATAAGTTCTCGCAGCTTTCTTTAACAGAGGGTTCGATTGCTTCTTTAAAGGAATGTAGCATCATGGATGGTGGTCAATTGGGGATTTATGTGGAGAATAAAGGAAACTGTACTATAGTAGCAAGTAAAATCACTAATCACCCAAATACCGCTATTACGATTTCTAATTCAGAAATAACTGTATTAGATAGTGAAATTCATAAAAATGATGGAAACGGGATTTTAGCTTTGAATAGTTCCGTACTTAATCTTGAATCGAGTAAATTCCATAGTAATAACATGCCACATATTGCAGGTAAAACGAACTGTAAGTTAACAGCAAATCAATGCGATTTTTTAGGCGGAAAAAGTATTTATATGCTCGATCAATCGGAGGTCAATTTAACTTATTGTAAGATGCTTGATGGCACGGGTGTTCAAGTTGAGGTAAGCGACCAAACCAAATTAACGATGGCGAATTGTGTTATTCGGAAAAGTACAGGTAATGCTGTAAAGGCTTCCCGTAATTCAAATGTGCATATTTCAGAAAGCCAAATTACCGAGCATCGCCTTCCGCAAATTGTTATTAACGATAGCTCTCTCATTTTTAAAAATAGTGAATTAATGGATGGAGAGCGAAATGGCTTTATTATTGAAAACCATAGTGAGGCCCATATTCAAGATTCATTTATTAGTAAGCATCGTTATCCACAGCTTTGGATTGATAAAAACTCTACAGTGGAACTAAAGACCACACAAGTGACAGAAGGAAAAGAATCAGATATTTACGTTCAAAACAATTCAAGTGTTTATGGTGATCAGTGTATCATACGCAACGATCGCTTCAAATTCAATGTGCAGGCCGTGAATTTTTCACGAATCGAGTTAACACATTCGATTGTAGAAAATTCTATTGGGGATGAATTTTATATAGAAAATAATAGTTATATTACGCATAAAGTTGATTAGCTCCCCTA
>JAZLIT010000185.1:0-6879 GCA_045617525.1 Solibacillus sp.
TTTTCTAACTTTATTATAGATAAAAAAGGGTATTCTTACAAATTATTTTTACTTTTTCTACAATTTAAGCTCGATTATACCATTTTTTTCTGTTTCAAACCTTTTTCAGTATAATAGTTAGCTAAATATCGTACACGACACAAATAAAATAAAGCGCTATTCAATTTAATGAATAGCGCTTTTATCTCAACTTTATCAACTACATTAAATACCAAACACCAACAATCACAAACAATAAGGCTACAACTAGTAAAATCTTCGCTAATTTTTCCATCATCAATCTCCTATGCGATACTTGCACCGATGACAAATGATAGACCTACTGAAATTGTAAATGAAATTAACCCAACAGAACGATTATCATTTTTAATTTCTTCATCCACATTAAATTTCGGTGTTAAAAATTCAAATAAAAAATAAGCGAATATTAGAAGGATAAAGCCGAAGAAGCCCCATGCTAGCATTTCAACAAACGTTGAATGGCGTTCAATTGAGTACCGGAAGATATTACAAATCCCTACGATTTTTCCCCCAGTAGCTAAAGCCACTGCGATATTACCCTTTTTTATTTCTTCCCAGTTATTATACTTTGTCACCACTTCAAACATTAGCATTGAAACGACTAAACAAAGTACTACGACGCTAAAATAGCCCGCTGACTGAACAAATGGATTTTCCCAAAACCCTGAATTTTGCACATGAATCACTCCCGCACTGTTACTTCAATTCAACTATAGTGACGCCAAAACCGCCTTCGCCTGCCTCACCATAACGATACGTTTTCACGCGCTTATTGCCTTTCAAATACGATTGAATCCCCTGGCGTAACGCTCCTGTACCTTTACCATGAATAATCGATACCCGATGGTAATTCGATAAAATGGCATCATCAATATATTTCTCTGTACGAATTAACGCATCCTCATAACGTTCGCCACGAAGATCTAATTCAAGCTTCACCTGCTCACTACGGTTTTTCACATGTGTCATTGTACGCACGACTTGCTCTTTTTCTGGCTTCAAATATTGAAGATCGGCCTCTGGTAATTTCATTTTTAAAATACCAATTTGAACAACCCATTCATTTTTCGCCTTTTTCTCAATAAGCGTCCCTTTTTGACCATAGCTTAACACTTTCACTTCATCGCCAACTTGTAAATTATGAACGCGTTCACGATTCGCAATAGCCTTCTGCAGCACTTTATTATCTTTTGGTGCAGCATCATCTAAACGTTTTCTGGCATCAATTAATTCATGCTCCTTCACATTTGAAGCTGCCTGTTTTTTCATTTCTTTAAGTTCCGTAATAATTTGCTCGGCCTCACGCTTAGCTTCATCTACTAGCTTACGTGCTTTATCTTTCGCCTTTTTCTCAAGCGCTTCTTTTTTCTCATCATATGCGCGCAGGCGTGCTTCTAAATCTGCTTTAATTTCTTCTGCTTCTTTTAATAACACATGCGCTTGATCAGCTTCACGTTCTGAACGAAGACGACTTTCTTCTAACGATGCAATCATCGACTCTACTTCATGTCGATCTGTACCCGTAAATGTTTTGGCACGATCAATAATATTAGCACGAAGACCTAAACGCGTTGAAATTTCAAACGCATTCGAACGACCTGGCACACCAATTAATAAACGATACGTCGGGCTCAATGTTTCTACATTAAATTCCACACTTGCATTGACCACACTTGAACGGTTGTACCCATATGCTTTTAACTCAGGGTAGTGAGTTGTCGCCATAACACGGGCGCCGTAACCTACTACTTCATCTAAAATGGAAATCGCAAGGGCTGCTCCTTCTTGTGGGTCTGTTCCTGCACCAAGCTCATCAAATAATACTAATGATTTATCATCAAACTTTGATAAAATATCAACTATGTTCACCATATGAGATGAGAACGTTGAAAGGCTTTGCTCGATTGATTGCTCGTCTCCGATATCCGCGAAAATTTGCTCGAATACAGCAAGCTCTGAACCATCTAATGCTGGTACCGGTAAGCCAGCCTGCGCCATTAACGTACATAACCCGACTGTTTTCAGCGTTACTGTTTTACCACCTGTATTTGGTCCGGTAATAACAATTGCATTAAATTCATCGCCAAGTTCAATTGTATTAGGCACTGCTTCTTCAATCGATAGTAGTGGATGACGGGCACGCACTAAGCGAATATAGCCGTCCTTATTCATTTTTGGCATTGTACATTTATTGGCCTGCCCATATTTACCTTTTGCTAAAATTACATCAATTTCACCTAATAAACCAACAAGCACAAAAATATCATGCGCAACCTCCTGTACCTTCGCAGATAGTTCCACTAAAATACGCTCGATTTCAGCCTGTTCCTTCATTTTCAATCGCTGTACTTCATTATTTGCCTGAACAACTGCATCCGGTTCGATAAATAGCGTTTGCCCAGATGCTGATTGGTCGTGCACGACGCCACCATAATGACTACGGTATTCTTGCTTAACCGGAATTACAAATCGATCATTTCGAATCGTAATAATTTGATCAGATAACATTTTCGCAGCATTTGAACCGCGAATCATGCTTTCTAATTTACCACGTACTTTTGCTTCCTCACTGCGCAATGATTGACGAATTGAACGAAGCGCTGTACTTGCTGAGTCCATCACGCCACCATTTTCATCGATACAATCATTAATTTCATTTTGTAGGCCCGTTAATAATGGCAATTGCTCTTTACGACTGATAAAATGTGGAATAGCAATCGCATCTTCTGATTCAATATCCTCAATAAAATTGCGTAAAATTCTGCTCGCGCGAATTGTGCTCGAGATTTCCATCAATTCTACGGGGCTCAGTGTACCGCCAATCTGTGCACGCTTTGCATGTGGACGCACATCAAAAATACCACCCAGTGGCACATTGGCCTTCACGCGTAGAATCGATAAGCCCTCATCCATTTCCTCTAGAAGTTCTACAACTGTATCAAATTCAGTTTCCGGCACTAATTCTTCAAGTGCACCTTTACCAATTGATGATGTACAATATTTCGCAACTTGTTCGCGTACTTTATTAAATTCTAGTGTTTTCAATGCTCTTTTTTCGATCACGAGAACACCTCCTGTATTTTATAATTAGTTTTTATTTTTTCGGATAAACGCTTCAAACTGCTCAAGCGTCCATGTATTGACGATTAAGTCCTTTTTTAACCATGCTTTTTGCGCATATTTTGTGCCTATATCCATAAATCGTAATTGATCAATCGCATGTGCGTCTGTATTAATCGCAATTGGAACATTTTTCTCCATCGCGAGTACAAGATACTCCACGCATAAATCAAGGCGATGCGGATTGGCATTTAACTCTAAAATTTTGCCTGATGCAGCAGCCCAGTCGATTAAAGTAGGTACGTCAGGATCATAGCCACCACGTTGGCCAACAATACGTCCAGTTGGATGCGCAATCATATGCACATAGGGGTTGTCGATTGCTGTTTTTAAACGCGCCATAATTTTATCCTGCGATTGCGTAAAACTCGAGTGAATCGATGCGATGACAAAATCCAATTCTTTCAGAACATCATCCTCAAAATCAAGCGAGCCATTCGGTAAAATATCCATCTCCGTTCCACGATACAAGCGGAAGTTAGGATGCGTTTCATTAAAGACCATAATTTCCTTCGCCTGCTCTGCTAAACGTTCTGGTGTTAAACCATTTGCCACCTTTAAGTACTGTGAGTGATCTGTTACGACTGCGTGTGTATAACCACGATCAATTAGCGCTTCACCCATTTCAGTTACAGAATGTGCACCATCTGACCAAGTTGTATGCAAATGTAAATCAGACACAATATCAGCTAGGCTCACTAAACCAGGGAGTTCATCTAAACGATCAAGCTCCTTACCCGATTCACGTACAGTTGGTGGAATAAATGGTAAATCGAAATGCGCAAAGAAAGCTTCCTCTGTTTCAAAAGTCACCATCGTGCCATCCTCTTGTTCTACCCCGTACTCACTAATTTTTTTCCCTTGTTCTTTTGCAAGCTGACGCATACGGATATTATGATCCTTCGAGCCTGTAAAATGATGCAATGCAGTTGCGTATTCAGATAATTTCACTAAACGAAAATCAACACTAACAGGCTCTTCTTGATCTAAAATAACTGAAATTTTCGTGTCTCCAGCAGCGATTGTTTCTAAAATTACAAGCTGAGATAAGATGGTATCACGTACAACCTCATGTTGCTCTGTCGCAATAATAAAATCAACATCCTTACTCGTTTCACTTACACGACGGAAGCTGCCTGCTACAGAGAATTTTTGGATTTCTACTATACTTGCAAGCAATTGATTAATTTCCAGTACAACTGGCTCAAGTTGCCAAGCTGGTAAACGCTCCGCACGCTGTCCAAAGCTCTCTAGCTCCTTCAAGATCTTTTCTTCTGTTTTCTTACCGAATCCAGCTAATGCTTGTACTTGTCCCGACTCGCAAGAAGCCTTCAATGTTTCTGCATCTATAATATTCAATTCTTGATATAGCTTAGCTAGCTTCTTCCCACCTAATCCCGGTAGCTTCATTAAGGGAATAAGCCCTTTTGGCACAACCTCTTCTAATTCATTTACAACACTTGAAACACCTGTTTCAAGCAATTCTAAAATAACGGCAGCCGTTCCCTTACCTATGCCTTTTATTTCAGTAATATCATCGATTTCACTTAAAGAGCGTACATCTGCCTCTAGTGCAGCTGCAGCCTTTCGAAATGCGGAAACTTTAAATGTATTTTCACCCTGTAGCTCCAAATATAGAGCAATTTTCTCTAATGTACGAATGACTATTTTTTTATTCATCATCTAACCTCCATATATCGCTTTAAAAAAAGCCTCTCCCGAAAATCGAGAGAAGCTCAGTCACGTTGATTTTCAATTACTTCGTGTAGCTATACCACCAATTTTGGAACATACTCGTAATGAACGGTGTATGCTCTAATACTAGTCCAGTTAAAATTGATTTATTCAAAATTACTTGAATGCTGTTAATTGGCACGAGTGCTAAAACATAAAGCGCAATAAATAATAAAAGATAAAATTCAACTAAGCCCAAAACAGCACCTAATAAACGATTGATTGAATTTAAAACAGGTAAATACATAATAAAATCAAATATTGATGCAATAATTTGTAAAATAATTTTCACTGCGAAAAAAATGACGGCAAAGGCAAGTATGTTATAAAACGTTGCGTCAATGTCAAGCGACTCAATTACCACCGATACTGTCGAATCCTCATTAAAGCCTGGATATGGTACCCATAGCACAAATAGCTCAGCTAGTGGTTTGTAATATATGTATGCTACGATTAATGCAATTACGAAGCCACCCATATGCACTGCCTGTACGATTAAGCCTCGTTTAGCTCCAACAATTAATCCTGCTACCAAAATAATTAAGATAAGTAAGTCTAGCATTCACTTCAATCCTTTAGTTTTTTAACTTGTTCTTCAAGTAGTTCTATTTGTTCTTTTAATTTTAAATATTCATGGACAGCATTGACCGCTGTTAGGACAGCTAATTTACTCGTATCTAATGATTTATTATTCTTTCCAATATCACGCATTTGCTCATCGACCATTTTTGCGACAAGTTGCATATGGCCTGCGCTCTCTGGTCCGACAATTTTATATGTATGACCGTATATTTCTACTAAAACACGATTTTTTTCTTGTTCAGTCACGTTTAATCCCTCCACAGGCAAGTTGTTACCCTGTCAAATTCCTTGCCAGACGATATCTTACTGTACATTTATAAACGATTTTTTACAATTATTATCATACCATCTCTAGAATATACATAGCAACTACTACCCCAATATTGTCACGCCCTTGTCCAAATTAGATATTATTTTGGAAAAAACGGTAAACCATGTACAATAAAAACAAGGAAATGAGGAGAATCAAAATGAGTAATATTGTTTTACAACTAAATGAATTTGCACAAAAAAAAATTATCGACTTCTATATGAATAAAAAGGTAGTCCGAAATGCACCAGGAGTCATTTTTGCAGCAAAGCTAAGTGACACAGTAATAACCGCTTATAAATCAGGCAAGGTCATGTTTCAAGGGGCTGGCTCCGAGCGTGAAGCTGCAAAATGGGGAGCCGTAAGTACTCAAACCTCCACTGCGAAACCTTCTACAAAAGGAGACAAGTTGCCAAACGGCTTTGCCCAGCTTTCTGTCATTGGCTCAGATGAAACAGGTACTGGGGACTATTTTGGCCCTGTAACCGTTGCTGCAGTGTACGTACCAAAGAGTAAAATGGAGCTACTTACGGAACTTGGCATCAAAGACTCTAAAATGCTTACTGATGAAAAGATGCTCGAAATGGCACCACTTATTAAAGCTGCCTGCATTCATAGCGTACTCGTCCTACGTAATGAAAAATATAACAGCGTGCAAAAGCGTGGTTGGTCACAAGGGAAAATTAAGGCTCTCCTACACAATCAGGCTTTACAACACGTTCTCAATAAAATGGGACCAGAAAAACCAGACTATATTTTAATCGACCAATTTGCAGAACGTGGCATTTATTACAATCACCTAAAAAACGAAAAGGAAATCGAAATCGTTAGAGAGAATGTCCTCTTCTCCACAAAAGCTGAGCAACTTCATTTATCCGTTGCTGCTGCTTCTATCATTGCACGAGAAGCTTTCTTAAAAGAAATGGATAAGCTTTCAAAAACCGCCGGCATGACAATCCCTAAAGGCGCTAGTAAAAAAGTTGATGAAATTGCCGCTAAAATTTGGCTGTCACAAGGTGAAGAAACACTTAAAAAACTGACAAAATGGCATTTCGCTAACACTGAAAAAGCACGTACTTTAGTGTTAAAAAAATGAATTTAAAATAAAAAAA
>JAZLIT010000186.1:0-5786 GCA_045617525.1 Solibacillus sp.
AAGTATTTATAAACAGTCGGGCGTGATATTTTTAGTTCCTCTGCAATTTGTGTAATGTTAAATTTTCGTTCTCTTAATTGATGGATATGTAAATATAACATTAATTTCTTCTCCAATTTTTCCAACCTCCAGTAAACATGATAATTTCAGTTTACTAGAAATTTAGTTTTTTTTGGCGAAAGTGTAAAAAACTGTTTAGCGAAAACTGTTAAGTTTATTTTAGCGGTTACAGTAGTCGTCAGATGGCGACTACTCCACACCTTTTTAATTAGATTCATAATAAAGGTATTTCAGTTAAATGTAAGCCTTTAGAAAATTTGGGGAAATCAGCAATTTCATATGGTGTTAATATGGGGATATTTCAAAAACTCGGTTTGTCGTCTGATATTTGTTTCGAAGAAGGAGAAACTTATTTAGCACCAAAAAAGGTACATTTAACAGATGTCTATAAACAACTAGATGAAGAAGGTAAAAAAATTGAGGGTTATTACGATGACCTATCTGAAAAGATTGTAGAAAAAGTTTTACGTTGTAAGGTTAAAGAATATGACGATAAGTTAACTGATTTATTTACCTATGTTGTGAGAGAAATAATAAGAAATATATTCGACCATTCTAAAACAGATTACTTTTATTATGGTTCGCAATATATTCCTGCAAATAAGGAGGTAGAGCTAGTTATTGCTGATAATGGATTGGGGATAGCGAATACAATTCCTTTTGATTTAGAAGAAAGATGGTATAACAAAAATACGACAGTTGACGCTATAGAAAAGGCTTTTACACCAGGATTAACTGCTGCTAGTAATCATAGTTATGCTCCAGAGGATTACAAAAATTCTGGATTTGGATTGGCAATGGTAAAAAGAATAGTAGAGTCAGCAGAAGGAAATTTAAGTATGGCAACTTCAGATAAGTCAGTGACATTTGTAAATAATAGTACTTCCTTTAAAAGTTGTAATATGCCTGGAACTTTAATTCGATTACGTGTTCAATTAGATGATTTAGCAAAAGTAAATTTTGATGAACAATTAGATCTTGCAGTAAAAGAAGCAAAGGAACTTGGATTTTCAGTAGGTCCATCAAAAGCATCGAAAAGGTTAAAAAAATCACAATTAGACTAGTCATGGAGAACCCTGTCTTAAGTTATTGAACTTAGTTAAGCATACATAATAACATTCGAAATAAGAAATTTACAGAATTTTTGATAATTTATTTGCCGGTGGATTCAAGGTGATTTGTATAAAAGTAATATTGTAAGGTGTAAGTTTTATTTGATTGTTTAGTTACTTAAAAATATCGAAGTAAAAGGCAATGTTTCCCTAACTCAAAAAAGCGGGTTGCGCTACTTTTGTTACTTTTCGATCGGGCGCTGCATAAGGTGCTTCTTTTTCTTTTTAATTAATCTGCAATTCGCTAGTCATACTTACAATCCTCCTTGATATACGCATATATATGTATACAAGTATATTCGTATACGGTTGGACGAAACTAGAAAAACCCAACCACCAAGCCATTTCCACCCCATCTGCTAATCTCAATTCCCCCTTGCAACTACCAATCTTTTAAATTACAATATACACATATACGTTAGAAACAAACTATTAATTCCGATGATTGGGGGAGAAGTACGTGTCAGAAAACAAAGAAGCGATTATAGTAACATTCGGTAATTTCAAAGGGGGTACGGGGAAAACAACAAACAGTACGATGATTGCCCACGCACTATCGACGATGGGGTATAAGGTGCTGTTATGTGACCAAGATCCTCAAGCAAATGCAACATCCCTATACTTAAAAACAAAAGCATTAGAAACGGACGAAATAGTTCCATTCAATAAAACGTTAATGGCTGCCATTCAGGAAGAGGACCTTGGCCAGATTGTAACAGAGGTTAAAGAAAACCTGTATTTGCTACCAAGTTTTAGTGATTTTGCGTTATACCCTCGCTTCTTAGAAAAGAAGTTTCCGAATGACACGACAGCACGAGTGCAGTACTTCTCTTCATTAATCGCACCACTAAAAAAGGAGTACGATTTTATCTTTATTGACGTACCACCTACGATCTCAATTATTACCGATGCAGCGCTATATGCATCTGATTTTGTAGTAGTGGTACTACAAACACAAGAGCGAAGCCTACAAGGGGCCGAAGTATTTACGGGTTACTTGCAATCATTGATTGATGAATACGGTGCGGAGTTAGATATTGTAGGGATTTTACCGGTGCTACTGAAAAATGGTGCAGCAGTTGATTTAGCTACGCTTGAAAGTGCACGTGAAATTTTTGGTGCAGAAAACTTATTCAAAAACGTAGTTAATAATATGGAACGCTTAAAACGTTTTGACATTACAGGTATTACAAACGACGATATGCACGATCGTAAAGTGCACAAAAGCTATGAAACGATTGCGAAAGAGTTTATCGCTCGCTTACAAGCTGAATTAGTGGAGGTCTAGTAAATGAGCAACTTACTAAATAACGATAAACCAAAGAAAAAGCTGTTGAACCGTGGACCAAAGATTGTTCCTGATCAAGAATTTAAATTAGAAGAAACTGGAGTTACGGTCGAGGCGCCTGAAGCAAAACAACCAACTTCTTCTAGAACAACAGAAGTGCCAGCACCTAAAAAAGCAGAGAAAAAACAAGAGGGAACCCAAAATACAAGCGTTCGTGTAACAAAGGCAACACGTAACAAATTAAACGCTCTCATCCAGTTGGGCAAAGCCGACAATGTTGACATCCTGATCGATATCCTAATCGACGAGTACATCGAAAATAACCTCGTAAAAGACGAGAAGAAAACATACAATCTCATTTTAGATATCATCCAAAAGCGTGAACGTTAAAAAACAGCTTACGAATATAAATTTCGTAAGCTGTTTTTTTTTATGCTATAACGACAGGCTTAGGTAAACTGGGGGCTACCTTTATACGAATCTTAAAGAATTACGCCCTATGATTAAATTAAATCTGATGGTTTAACGATATCAATTCCATCATTACTCCCGATTACCCCAACTATCCAAAAAAAAATCCAAACCCATAAAGTATACGTGTATACGGATATACGCGTATACGGATATATCTGTATATGTGTATGTCCGTATACACGTATATTTCAATTTCGAGATTCCCTTTGTACCAACGTTTATATCACGTATACGAATATATGTGTATACGAATATACGAATATACAAGTATACGTATATACGAATATACGTATATACGCATATACGTGTATACGCGTATGGAAATCGCCCAAAAAAGCTGTTGCATCAACGTTTTGAAAGACCTATAATTCTATGTAAATAAGTGTCAGGATAAATTAAAAGAAGCCATTCCTATTGTCTTTGACGGGACGTAGAATGACTTCTCACAGATATCTCCCTAACAGGCACCCATATCGAGTAAACGCTAGACAGACTAATATATATGTGTTGGTAGCACATATTATATTATATTTGCTAATTAAACTGTAATTGATTATAACAAGGCAATAATACATTTTCAATTAATTTTGATTGAAAAGTGTATTTTGAGCTTATTTGAGCATGCCTTTTAGTATAGTCAGCGTTTACTCGTACTCATTATTTGAGAGGAGGACTCGCAATGGCTATTTTAGCATGTTCAAAAACAACAAATAAACTCGAAAGAATTTTCGACACAATCATACACGAAGGATTACTTACATATCACCCCAAGGCATCAAAAACACCAATGGATCTCCAACGCCGAACAAAACAGTTGGACAAGCTTCACAAAAAAGGGGCGGTCTTTGCTGTGCGCGATAAAAGTCATTTTGACTGTGGCGTAAAAGGTTACATCATCACATCCAAAGAAACGCTCATTGCACAAGCAAATCAAATTTCACACTTCACACCCAACATTTACCGTCGCTACTATTATGCAGACGACAAACGCCAAATGATCAAAGGGTTCGAAGAAAGAAACCTCCAACAAATTAACACATTCGTCATTGATATCGATACGAAGCGTTACAGTGTAAATGACCTGTTACTAGCATGCATCGATGATAGTATTGGTGACCCAACGCTTATCTTAAAAACAGATAGAGGCTATCAAATTTACTTTGCTTTAGCTACGCCGATTTTTATATCCAATAAGCAAAACTTCCGCAGCCTAACTGTGGCCAAACGAATTGCCGACAATTTAAAACGTAGCCTAGCCACTGTAGAATCCGACATTAACTGCAATGACTTTGGTTTTTTCCGTACGCCCAATAATCAAAATGTCGTTTGGTTTAATGAAAACGCAACGTATCACCCAGCAAAATTAATCGATTGGTCAAAACGCATCGATGATAATATTGGCCGTCAGCTATACGTCGTTCCATCTAAAAAAACGAATACATCATTACTACAGAGCGAGTGGTTTGATCAGCTGATATCTTCAACAGATATTAAAGGTGAAAAAGGACAAATTGGGCGTAATAATTACTTATTTACGCTGGCTTTAGTGTGCTATCAAGATGGCCGTGATCAAGGCTATGCATTCGATTTACTCGATCAATTCAACTCACGCCTGCGCGCACCATTAAAAACACAAGACATCAATACACTCCTGGAGTCAGCTTACTCTGGGCGCTATCACGGTCCTAAAAAGGAATACATAGAGCAACTACTAGCATTATATGTTTCGAATGAAATGGACATGCCTGTATCTTTTGGCAAAAACGTTTGGTACAAGCATAAAAAAGCACGTAAAGACCGTGAGCGCAGTCATTTAGACGAGTGGGAAGAAGACATCAACAAATGGATTACGGCGGAAAAACAAGTTTCTGAACCGTTTATTTGGCGTACGCAAAAAGAGCTATGCAGTGAAATCGGCATTTCGAACAGCTCTCTAAACAAGCTCTTAAAGCAATCTAAAAAACTATTAAAAACAACAACAGCTAAAGGTCGCAACGCCAAAACTGGCTGGACAACAGTCGAGCTATACATCGAATACATCATCTGGTTAAAGAAAGACCTAGGCACACGATTCGCTCAATCTATGAACACACTAATAGTAGAACACCTTGATTTGATAGAACCGATTGCAGGCTATCAAACGCTTCTCCATACAATGAAACAATCAAGGCAGAAGCAGCTGGCCATCGAACAGTTATGTATGCTAGAAATCCTGAATAACACAGGATAATTAAATACTCCACTCTGCCTTTACATATTTCTACTATCCTATTCGTTTTGGAGGTAGCGTATCTGTTATGGGTGTGCTGGCTTTAGTTTCTAGTCTATTGGAGAACTTCTATTTGGGTAGTATTTAGCTAATTATATTAAAAGGTGCTTGTTTGGAACTCTAGTATTTAGGTATCTTTGAACAAGAAACCACCGTTGAGGAAATATGAAGTGACTGTAACAAGCCGTATTGAATATATACGTTTTGAAATTGAGGATATGGATTTATCCTCAACTTATTTTTTAGATGAATTTATGAAGATATTAAAAAATCATCCTCAATTTAATCGTAGGCAACTTAGAAGGGCATTCCAGAAACAATATATGTATTTGTACAGAAATGATAAACAATGGTTATTCGATAATTTACCACTCGTTTAGAAGGGATAAGGAGTATGTAAAAAGATTGAAAGCGTTATACGAAGAAGTAAGGGGTTTTAAAAATGTATAGTGCAAAATAAAAAGGGAGCAACATGCAAGTTAAAATTCCTGCAGTGATACTCCTTTTTAAGCGCAAAAAAATATCATTGTATGCACCCTTCAAATCAACTAACCTTCTAATTGGCATAAAAGTCGATTAGGAG
>JAZLIT010000187.1:0-5400 GCA_045617525.1 Solibacillus sp.
CTGAAACAATAAATTCGAATGAACAAACATACAATTATAATGGTGACTTAGTGAAGTTGTTAAAACAAGTGATGCCTCGTATTTCGAATGAAACAAGTTACCCATTTACAGGTGGCGCAGTTGGCTATTTTCGTTACAATCGCAATGAAACTTCTATACCCGCTGCAAACTTTCATGTTTACGACACGGTCATTTTATTTGATCACATGCTACAGGAGCTAATTTTAATTCACACGAATAGTGAGCCAGAGCATAGTTCTAATGATCCTGAAGCGGTTTTAAGTAGGCTCTTAGATGAAATATTACGAGAGGACCTACCTCACACAACAACGTCATTTGATGTTGGCATGCTTTCCGAGGAAACGACCTATGCACAATTTGAACAACAAGTCTCCCTTGCCAAACAAGCAATCGAGCAACAGCTTGTTGATGAAATTGTTGTTGCTCGAAAACTACAGGCAAGCTTTAAAGGGGATCCCTTTTCATTTTATCGAACGTTTCGTCTGACTTCACAATCACCTTATCAGTACTATATTGAATTTGATGATCATGTTGTTATAGGTTCATCAAATGAACATTTCGTGCAAATTCAAAATGGTTATCTGACTTCTTCTGAAACAAGTGCACATGAATTTTGCATCGATTCTTCTATTCAATTAAAAAATGGCTTAGTTACTGGTTTAATGGATTTCTCTTCCCATGCTATTGATGTATTGGCGAAAGTATTACCATCCCCTTCTGTCGTTGGCAAACCATTTGATGAATGCTATGCCTTGCTTCGAACAATCGAAAAGGATGAGCGTACGTTATATGGTGGAACAGTTGGCTATATTGGTTTTAATGGGCAAATAGATTTTGCACATTCAAATGAAGCAATCGTTATACAAAACAGAAAACTGCAATGCGAGGTATCCGTAACAATTGATCGGAATTCAGATACAAAACGCCTTTATGCGACTTCCACAAGCCATTCGATTGGTGGCATAAAATAATCCAGGCTAGCTCATTAATTTAATTTGGAATTCGAATTTGCTTTCGTTAACGTTACCTGCATGCAATATAGAGAGGATGATAGAGATGTCATTAATGCCATACATTAATCATGTAATACAAGGTCAGGATTTACGCTTATCTGAAATGATTGAAGCTTCTCAGCTCGTTTTTAACGATTTGACGGAGTTAGATGAAATTAAGCAATTTCTCGTTGCGCTTGATCAAAAAGGTGAAACGGTGGATGAAATCGCTGGATTAGCATCTGTTATGCGCGCAAATGCCGTACAGATGGAAGTTCCGAACGGGCTTTATATTGATAATTGTGGAACTGGTGGAGATGGGATTCAAAGCTTTAATGTATCTACGACTGCAGCCTTCGTCATTGCTGGTGCTGGATTAAAGGTTGCAAAGCATGGGAATCGAAAGGTTTCGAGTTTAGCAGGCAGTTCGGATGTCCTTGAAGAATTAGGCATTCATTTATTTACAAATGTTGAAGAAACGGCCTCCCTATTAGAAAAGGAAGGCATCGCTTTCTTACATGCGCCAAATATGCATCCAAAGCTAGGTAGAATCGGTGAGGTACGACGGGCAATTGGGAAGCCGACAATTTTCAATCTAGTTGGCCCCTTGACGAATCCAGTGCCATTAAAAACGCAATTTGTTGGTATTAGCCGTCCCCATTTCACAACAGAATATGCAGAGGTATTGCATTTATTAGATCGGAAGCGTGCAATCGTTGTCTCTGCGGAAAATGGGATGGATGAAGCATCACTAGATGGTAATAATTCTTTTGTGCTACTTGATCATGGTGATATTTTGCCATTTAAGTTAAATGCGAAGGATGTTGGATTAAAATCACAACCTATATCGGCAATACGTGGTGGCACTGCTTCTGAAAATGCTGTTATTTTACGTGAATTATTGGATGGCAAACAAAGCCCCTATTTTGATACCGTTATTTTCAATGCAGGTATCGCCCTCTTTGCCTATGGTTTAGTAGATAAGATGAAGGATGGTATTGAGTTGGCACGGGAAAGCATTTTCTCTGGTAAAGCAAAATCAAAGCTTGAAGCGGTCATTTCATATTCAGAATTTAAAAAAGAAGCAGGTGCACGTTAATGTCAATTTTAGATAAAATTATTACGCATAAAAAAACGGAATTACCAGCTTTAAAGGAAATTATTCCACATTTCAATCATGTCGAGCACGTACGCCCCTCTTTATATGACGCATTACTTGCAGCGGACCATCTGCAAGTAATTGCGGAGATGAAGCGTGCCTCTCCTTCAAAGGGGATAATTGCGCAGAATGTGTCTCCAAGCGAGCAAGCTAAAAAATATGAACTGGCCGGGGCTGCTTGCATCTCTGTACTGACGGAGACGAAATATTTCAAGGGTAGCTATGATGATTTATATGAAGTGGCAAAAGCGGTGTCTATCCCAGTACTTTGCAAAGACTTTATTATTGATGAGGTGCAAATTGATTACGCACAGGCAGCTGGCGCCTCGGTTATTTTATTAATTGTTGCGGCATTATCGAATGCACAACTTCGTGGATTACATGCTTATGCAACCGCCTTAAAGCTTGAGGTGCTAGTAGAAGTTCATAATGCGGAAGAGTTGAAGCAAGCGTTAGATATAGATGCGCAGTTAATAGGCGTTAATAATCGGGATTTAAAAACGTTTGAGGTCGATTTAACGCATTCGAAGGAAATGGGTGCCAAGCTCGTAAATTCTCGTGCGGTGTTTATTTCAGAGAGTGGTATTTGGACTGAATCGGATGCAGCACTTGTTGCAAGTTACGGCGCACGTGCGGTGTTAGTCGGTGAATCATTAATGCGCAGTGAAACAGTGGAGCAAGATTTACGTGCGTTAAAAGTTCCGCTGAAAGTCGCTGAAACGCTATGACATTTGTGAAGATTTGCGGATTGCTTGAACTCGAGCATGTTGACGTCGCAGTTCGAGCAGGCGCTAATTTTATTGGCTTTGTTTTTGCGCCAAGTAAACGCCAAATCAGTGTCGAAAAGGCTCAGCATTTAGCGGCGCAACTCCCGGCCCACGTAAAAAAGGTCGGGGTTTTCGTGAATGCTGATGCGGCGCACATAAAGAACGTATTTACGAGTGTCCCACTTGATTATGTGCAATATCATGGTGATGAAACGAATGCCTTTATTCAAACTGTTGGATTACCAGCAATTAAAGCGTTTTCGGTTCGAGAGGATACAAATTTCGATGAAGTTGCCACTTTTGATGTGGACTATTATTTAATGGACGCACCAGGAACGGATTTCCGCGGTGGTAGTGGGCATTCGTTTGACTGGGCATTACTTGATGGCACGTCGATTGCACATGAAAAGGTGATTTTAGCAGGCGGGTTGACTTGCGCAAATGTACGTGATGCAATTGCGCAAGTACAGCCGTTCGCTGTAGATGTATCAAGTGGCGTTGAGCTTGAGGGACGTAAAGATTCGATATTAATTAAGCAATTTATTGAGGAAGTTAAAGGAGTGAAGCAAAAATGACAACAACTAAAGGACGATTTGGCGCATATGGCGGGCAATTTGTACCGGAAACATTAATGACCCCATTATTTGAGCTCGAGCAGGCATATGAGGTGGCAAAACAAGACCCTTCTTTCCAATCCGAACTCGACTATTATTTAAAGCAGTATGTTGGGCGTGAAACCCCTCTTTACTTTGCAGAACGCTTAAGTAAAGCATGTGGTGGTGCGAAAATTTACTTGAAGCGTGAGGATCTTAATCATACTGGAGCTCATAAAATTAATAATGCACTTGGCCAGGCATTGCTAGCAAAACGTATGGGCAAGAAAAAAATTATTGCTGAAACAGGCGCTGGGCAACATGGTGTTGCAACAGCTACAGCCTGTGCCCTGCTCGATTTAGAGTGCATCGTCTATATGGGTGCTGAGGATGTTCGCCGACAATCACTGAATGTCTTCCGTATGCAATTACTAGGCACGAAGGTTATTGCGGTGGAAAAAGGTTCTGCGACCTTAAAGGATGCGGTAAACGAAGCACTGCGTCATTGGGTGACACATATCGAGGATACGCATTACATATTAGGTTCAGCGCTCGGGCCGCACCCGTTCCCTACAATCGTGCGTGATTTTCAACGTGTAATTGGCGACGAGGCACGTGTACAAATTTTAGATGCAGAAGGTCGTTTACCCGATGCTGTTGTAGCCTGTATAGGTGGCGGTAGTAATGCAATTGGCACGTTTACTGCATTTATTACGGATCCTGAAGTTCGTCTGATAGGCGTTGAAGCGGCTGGGGCTGGACTTGACACTGGTAAGCATGCGGCGGCAATACACGCTGGGCAAACTGGTGTATTGCACGGAGCGTTTATGTATTTGTTGCAGGATGAAAATGGCTTTGTGCAGGAGGCGCATTCGATTTCGGCTGGGCTTGATTATCCAGCTGTTGGACCAGAGCATTGCCATTTAGCTGATAGTGGTCGAGCAGATTATGTTTCTGTGACGGATGCAGAGGCTTTGCAAGGCGTGAAGCTACTATGTGAAACGGAAGGTATTTTGCCTGCGTTGGAAAGTGCACATGCCATTTATTATACGTCGAAATTGGCAGCTACTATGGGGCCAGATGAGGTAATTGTGGTATGTCTTTCAGGGCGCGGTGATAAAGATGTACATACATTGATGGATACAATGGGAGGCGACTTAGATGACACTACAACAAGCAATTGAGACAGTGCTAGAAGACGGTAAGAAGGCGTTTATTCCCTATATTATGGCTGGTGATGGTGGACTTGAACAGCTCCCTACTACAATTTTACGTTTGCAGAAATTAGGTGCTACTGCTATCGAGGTCGGTATCCCGTTTACAGATCCTGTTGCGGACGGGCCAACGATTGAAAAAGCTGGTGAACGCGCACTTGCGCAGGGTACGACATTGCGTAAAGTATTGGCTATTTTAGAGAAGCACGCTGCAAACTTCTCTATTCCACTCGTTGTCATGAGCTATTTGAATCCGATTTTAGCGTATGGTGCTGCTAATTTTTCACGCGACGCTTATGCTGCTGGCGTGCGCGGTGTTATTGTGCCGGATATGCCACTTGAAGAACGCGCTATCATTCATACGGAACTTAAGGAAGCAGGTATTGCGTTAGTACAACTAATATCTTTAACAAGCCCAGAATCGCGCATTGAAAAATTGGCTACGGCGAGTGAAGGTTTTATTTACGCTGTAACAGTGAACGGAATTACCGGTGCACGTGCGGATTTCACTGACAATTTACCTGCTCATTTTGAAAAGCTTAAGGCCGCGAGCTCTATTCCGGTATTAGCAGGCTTTGGCATCTCAACACATGAACAAGTACGTTCAATGAGCGGATTAGCAGATGGTGTCATTGTCGGCAGTAAAATTGTTGA
>JAZLIT010000188.1:0-4416 GCA_045617525.1 Solibacillus sp.
ATTCTATCCCCGAAATCCCAAAACATCCCGGTCCAGCATGAGTAGAAATTGTTGGGCCTGCTTCAATCCATGTTACGTTTTCAAAGCCTGCTTTCTTTGCCATTTCCTCCATAGCTCGCTTAATGCTTCCATCTAGCCCAATTGAATACACTAAATATAATTGCTTTCGATTAATGTCGTATTGACTCAGGAAATCGTTCATTAGTTTTTCTGCTACAACGGTCATATTTCCGCGATATTTTTTAGTTGAAACCAATTTCCCCTCTTTTATTTCGATGCAAGGCTTAATTTTTAGCAATGAACCTCCAATATAGGCTACGTTCCCTAATCGGCCACCTGCTTTTAAAAAGTCTAACGTATCCGGTACAAATGCCAGCCTTGTTTTCGGAATAATACTATTTATTTTCTCTATAAGTTGAACGTGATCAATGTGCGGATTATCTTCAAGTAAGGTCGCTGCATACATAACAATTGTTGCTAAGCCACCTGTTATATTTAACGTATCGATTAAGTAAAGCTCTTCAAAATTTTTCGCTGCAATTAATGCACTTTGAAATGAACCAGATGCTCTTGACGTATAGCCAATATGAATAATAATACTATCTGGATATTCCTTTCTAATTTTTGAAAAGAAATTAGAATACTCCTGAGCATTTTTTGCTGTTGTCGTTGGTGTTTTTTTCGTACTACTGTAATAATCAAAAATTTCCTCTACTGATAGCTCACTTTCTAAATGAGCCTTCCCCCCCATAATAACGTGCATCGGTATGATTTGTATTCCGTATTTTTCAATTAGATCTTTCGGTAAATCTGCCACACTCTCTGTTGATAAAATTAGCTTTCTCATAATACATTCCTTCCAACTAACGCTACCAATCCTGCGCTCAAATTTATTTTTATTTATTTTATATAGACAATCTATCATCCCTTCTTCTTTTCTAACAGTTACGCTTGTAACATAAAAAGGTTATTTTTTATTAATTCAATCACTATTAAAAAAAGTGCCAGGCTCAGTCACATTTCTAATAATAGAAATTGTGTACGTGCCTAGCACTTCAATGAATAGCCCTTCTAATGGGGTTATTTTTTCAAAAGCATATCGATATGAGGAATATTATCTTCTAAGTATGTTTCAGAAATTACCTCAAAACCAAATGATCCATAGAAATCACGTAAATACTCTTGCGCTTGAATTTTTACAGTTGTTTCATTCAATTCGTTTTGAATAAATTGAAGCGCATGTTCCATTAGCTGATGAGCAAGATGTTGCCCTCGGTGCTCCTTCTTTACAAGTACTCGTCCAATTGAAAGCTCTTTGTAGCTTACTCCTGGAGGTAAAATGCGTAAGTATGCAATAATCTCGCCATTTTCTTCTTTGTACAGATGATATGATTGCATATCCTTCCCATCAACTTCAGGGTACGGACAATTTTGCTCAACGACAAATACTACAGTTCTCTCTTTTAAAATGTTGTAAAGCTCGGTATTCGTTAATTGTTGAAATTTTTTTAATGTAAAGCTCATGGAATCACCTCGTAATTTTTGGACTGCTTCAAATTGTGGTAACCAATGAAGAAGTTGAAGGCCCATAACTATGCAATCAATCATAAAAAGTGCATATTATAAGCAACTCATTTGCAATATTTTACAACAAATAACTGATTAAATCGAGCAAACTAACTATAATTAAAAATTCCATCCTAAACATTTTTTTATTAACAGTCAAAACTAACGAATCACATGACTTGTCAACTATTGACTAATCAAATACAATACTAATAGATTCAAATTTTAACAAAAAAGGGTGGAAAATATGTTACAAATGAAAACAGCTTTAGAAAAATTAATGGATGAACGTAAATCTGTGCGTAAATATGAGCCTGGTATTACTATTCCTCGTGAGCAAATTCAACATATCTTAGAGCAAGCAACATCAGCTCCTTCATCAAGTAACTTACAGCCTTGGCGCTTCCTTGTTATTGATGATCCAGAGCAAAAGAAAGAATTACGCATTGCTGGATTTAATCAGGAGCAAATCGAAACATCATCAGCGATTATTGCAGTATTAGGCGATAATGAGATGTATAAAAATGCTAAACAAATTAATGATTTAAATGTTGAGCTAGGCTATATGCCGCGCGAGATTGCTGATATGATGATTGCCAATTCTGAATCTGCATATAGCAATTTTTCTGAAATTGAACGAACAAACATTGCGCATTTAGATGCGGGTTTAATTTCCATGCAAGTAGTACTTTTAGCGAAGGATATGGGCTATGACACAGTAATAATGGGCGGCTTTGATAAGGCAGCATTCGCTAAAAAATATGAGCTACCTGCAAATGAGTTACCGATGATTTTAATTGCTATCGGAAAGCCTGCTATGCCAGCACGTAATTCATCACGTTTACCGTTTGAACAAGTAATTCATTTTTCTAGCTAAGTCCATTAGGGAAATCATTGTTATTGATCCTTTTCACGTAAGTTTGATATTTGTTATACTTTATCCAAATGAACGAAAATGCTATCATATAGGGATCAGATACGTCCAAAAGCTTAATGTAACAAAGAGCAGTACGTAAATAATTAGATACCTAAAATTCCTTCTATAATAGTCCCGAATTCGAACACAATTTTTAGTGAGCGCAAAACGAAGAGCAATCAATACGAGGGGGAATAGTATGGAAGTTTGTTTGGATGATAAAAAACAAATGATTATAATGTTGAAAAGATTAGACCGTCACGTAACGCAAGTTTTCGAAAAAAGAACAGAAATTAGTTTGACTAGATATGAAATTTTAGTTTCTTTGGTTAAAAAGGGTTGCGTTACACAAAAGGTACTACAACAATCCTTAGCTATCGATCAAGCGGCAATTACACGACATTTAAAGTTGCTTGAAGAACAGCAATATGTTGAACGCAAACGCAATGAAAAAAACAACCGTGAAGTACTTGTAACGATTTCAGATAAAGGACGAGAATTATTAGAGGGTTGTACAATGTTTAAAGATCAATTTATGAATGATCTCTATGATGATTTTTCAGATAGCGAGTTACAGCAACTCAAGCAATT
Organism: Solibacillus sp.; assembly: GCA_045617525.1. Classification (GTDB taxonomy): domain Bacteria; phylum Bacillota; class Bacilli; order Bacillales_A; family Planococcaceae; genus JAZLIT01. Next base: position 3,074 of record JAZLIT010000188.1, read on the forward strand.
TCTCACGCGCTTAAATCGTAATGTAGAGAAGCTTTAATTTTTCTCTTTGTTGTGAAACTAATACTGTTTAACTATAATTCATATCTACAAACAAAAAGCTGTGTCTAAAATCCACTCATACCTGGATTTTTGACACAGCTATTTTTTATTACCTAGCTAACGAACTCTATAATGATCAGGTAGCATATCCTCAATCGTTGAACGTAACTCAAGGGGCAATATCTGTACGCATTTTTTCAGGCAGCCGACGAGTAACTTCTTGAGTATAAATCTCAATTAACTTCATCTTCCTCATCCCCTCTTAATAGCTTATAAAGTTCTTCCGAAATGTTCATCCATTCCTCTTTCAATTGCAAAAAGATATTCAAACCATATTCACTCAAAACATAATACTTACGAGGCCTACTCTCTGACGTATCCCAACTACTTGTAACCAACTCCTGTTTTTCTAAGCGGCGAAGTAATGGATAGAGGGTACTTTGATCAATGGAAATTCCTGATTCCTTCAATAACTGAACAAGTGAATAGCCGGAATGACAATAATTTTTTTGGCACTAAAAAAACGCAGATAAAGACATAGCCTAATCTGCGTTTTCCTTTTAAGTTATCTCAAAGTTCCAGGGGCTTACTTACTCACCTACCATACCGTCATTATCGGTATCGCGCATATAGGGGTATAGCCAATGATCACTCGTTATTGGCATACTGAAACCTGCTGCTTTTGCTTCTTTAATCGTCACCTGTCCATTACCATTTGTATCAACACTAGAAATATCACCTTTTGCGTTGGAACTAGTTGAGTTAGAAGACTTATTTTCTGTTAAACCAAGTGATGCGTTTACTTTGTCAGGGTTCGTGTTATCAAATGTATCTACAACCTTGTTACCTTTTACAGTGTAGGTATATTGATAACTTGAAGGAATCTGCGTTTCTGAATTAGGATAAGTGATAATCGCTTCAAAATTAGTGGCTCCATTTGCACTCCGAATTGCATTTTCCATGTAAGCTTGGTCACCATGTCGGTTGAGTGTACTATCTTGTGGGGTAATATTATAAGCGTTTGATACCCCTCCAAGAGAATCCGCGATGATATGTCCTTCATCTAAAACATCACTTTCGACACCAGGAACTTTTGCCTCATCAGAGTAGTATCTGCCAGATGATAATACAGGTTCGTTCCGGTCATCTTGTAGAATAATTTCGTCAGCAATGACACGTACTAGTTGCCCGTATTCATTCGTAAATGCCCAATATTCACGGTCCCCATAGCCAATGTCAACGACGACGTTAGGTTCCCGATAGCCAGATAAATTACCACCATCAACTTCAATAAGTTTGTATCC
>JAZLIT010000189.1:0-20804 GCA_045617525.1 Solibacillus sp.
GTAGATACAGGCATCATTCAGGATAATTCGATGTTGGCGATTAAAGTTATTTAACAACACAGGTAGAAAATGATAGAAATTTTTTATAAAACCGAAACTACATATATTAGATAAGAATTCATTTTGATCAATCTTTTTCAAAATGGATTCTTTTAATTTGCCGTAAAATGCGGATTCATTTGATATTAAGAGTGTTAGATTTATTTAATTTATAAATGTTTGAAAATTTATAATTATTCAAATATAATTATATTTATAAACGGACGTAAGAAAAGATATATCTTTTGAAAGAAGTGTTTAAATGAGTTTGTATTTTGCGTATGTCATGATTGGACTCGCAATTGCAATGCCTGTTGGTGCAATTACGGTCGAAATGACAAAACAAGGGTTAAAAAACGGTTTTATACATGGCTGGGCTGTAGGGATTGGTGGTATGACCATTGATTTATTACTAATTGTCGCACTATATTTGGGTTTAGCTAAATTTCTAGCTTTGCCCTATATTCAAATGCCACTTTGGATTATTGGCGCGGTATTCTTATTTATGCTTGCCTATGATTCGATTAAAAATGCAGATAAGGATATCACGTTAGCAGGAGAAAAAGTAAAAAAATCATTTTTCTCAACTTATCGCAATGGCTTATTGGTAGCTGTATCTCCAGGGAATTTAGTCTTTTGGATTTCTGTATTTGGTGCAGTTTTAGCGGATTCTTATGCGGTAGATGGTGCAAATCATTTCATTATTGTAGCATTAGGTATTTTAACAGGTATCTTACTACATGATATTGGATTACTAACAATTGTCTCATTGACAAGGAAAGTCATGAATCGAAATATGATTAAGTGGACTTCAATCATTGCAGGAATACTGTTATTTGGATTCGCTTGTTATTTTATATACGAATTCGTTCTTGATTTAAAAAATTTAATATAAAGTTGTAAGAGGGGTCTAAATTGATCTTTGGGACCCTCTAATTTTTTATGAAAATGCCCCCGAAGCGCGTGGCTTGGGGACATACTGAATATAAGCATCTAAATTAATACCCCATTCGAATGAGTGGGGTATTTTGTTACCGAAGTTTTATTTGGGAACGTTACTTATTTTCTTTATGTATATAGTTTGGTACTGCTGTAATTTGTCTAGGGGTGAGAAGTAATTAAAAATATATATAGTTTTAATTCATAGAGGTCCTTATTTTTTCTGGTATCATTACTACTTCTGTCTTTAAATCTTTTGGCTTAAAGGTTTTGTCTATGCATTCATCCCAAAACTCTAAATGTTTTTTATCTATCCAGTGCTCAGATTGTTCTACTTCTTGACCATCTTCCCCTCGGACTGAATACCAATATAAAAATTCCTCACCATTTAAATGCTCTCTAAATATGGTTTCAACATACATTTTTTCACCCTCTAAGGTTACGAGAACATCTTTCATATTATCATTCAAAAATTTCAACCAATCATCAACTCGGTCGGATTTATCTTTTTTGACTCTAAAACGTGTTAATTCTATAATCACTTTTCTTTCTCCTTTGGTATCTATTTTTATGTATTATTTTACAAAAATACCTTTATAAGTATACCGTAAGCAGTACTGGGTTTCAAATATGGTTCCAAAAGAGGAGGTGGGCACATTTTTTAATTAAGATTGGTGTCTTTTCATTATAACTGAATTGTGGTAAAATTAAGAAAATTTAAATGAACGGAGGTGAGAAGAATGAATGAGGTAGCTATGTTGACAGGTGTAAAGGTGGATACAGCCATGTATTTTGCACGTGTTATTACTTTTAAATTTGCGTCTAACGGGAGAGGTATGTCCTTTTTTAGACAATTTAAAAATATTGCGTAGCTAATTCACTTCATTCTTTTCACTATATGAAAAGGCTGCTCGTGTAATTGAGCAGTCTTTTTTGTGTTGTTAGCTACGCTTCGGAGGCGTAGAAGTATGCAATTAAAAGCTGAAAGTATAACAATGACTTTAGGTAGTAACATCATCTTTAAAGAACTTTCATTTGAAGTAAATGAAGGACAACGCATTGCAGTTGTTGGTCGCAATGGTTGCGGGAAAACAACATTATTTAAGGCACTAGCAGGCATAGAGCAGCCAGATGAAGGCCGTATTGTGAAGGCGAAGGGGCAAAAAATTGGTTATTTGCATCAAATTCCTGTTTATACGGATGTAACGGCGTTCGATGTATTGTCTGAAGCATTTATGGAATTACATGAAATGAAAGCACGTTTAGTACGTTTGGAAGAGCGTATGGTTACGGATATATCTGAGAAAATTCTTCTTCAGTATGGTGACTTACAGGAGCAATATATGACCAGTGGGGGATATGAAATTGAAGCAAAAATCGCCTCGATTGCAAATGGATTAAAAATTACGAGGTTATTAGAGCAGCCATTTGAAGCATTAAGTGGTGGTGAAAAGACGAAAGTGATGCTGGCACAAATCTTATTAAAGCAATCCGATATTCTTTTATTAGATGAACCGACGAACCACTTAGATTTAGCTGCGATTGAATGGTTAGAAGATTATTTGCAATATTTCAAAGGTGCTGTCGTCGTTATTTCACACGATCGTATGTTTTTAAATAACATCGTACAACAGGTTGCAGAAATTGAAGATGGCGAGATTTGGGTATGTAAAGGGAACTATGATAGCTATCTTCAACAAAAAGAAGCCAAACTAGTTGCTCAGTTTTCAGCTTATCAGGAACAGCAGAAAAAGATTCAAAAAATAAAGGAGGCCATTCGTCGCCTACGTCAATGGGCGAATGAAGCGTCCCCTCCAAATCCGGATTTATTCCGAAAAGCAAAGGCGATGGAAAAAATGCTCGCGCGAATGGAATTAGTGAAGAAGCCAAAAACTGAACGAGCGATGAATTTACAATTAAAGTCGGAGGATCGAACAGGGAAAGAAGTGTTTGCATTACGTAATGTTGCACATGGTTTTGACGGTGATTTTTTATTCATGGATGTACAGCTTCCGGTGTATTATCAAGACAGATTAGCGATTGTTGGCAATAACGGGACGGGGAAGTCTACGTTATTAAAAATATTGTTAGGCGAAATCATGCCAGTAGATGGTGAAGTAAAGCACGGTAGCAATTTAAAAATCGGCTACCTCGCTCAGCAATTTGATAAGTTTGATGGTAAACAGCGTTTGATCGATGTGTTTCGAGAGCAAGTATCGCTGACGGAATATGATGCACGACACATGTTGGCACAATTTTTGTTTTATGGTCATGATGTATTTAAGAAAGTCGAGCAGCTAAGTGGTGGCGAAAAAATGCGACTATGTTTAGCTCAGCTGATGGTTCAGAAGTGTAATGTACTGGTATTAGATGAGCCAACGAATCATTTAGATATCGAATCAAGAGAAGCGCTAGAGGAAGCATTGGAGCATTTCGAAGGAACGATTGTGACAATTAGTCATGACCGTTACTTTTTACAAAAATTATTTACAAAAACGGCTTGGTTAGAGCAGCAGCAATTAACCTTGCATGATTGTCCATTTGAATGGGCGAAATTAAAGCAAAGGGAGTTACAACAAGAATACTCTTGATGTTATAAGGCTGGATACGTGACAGCGATAAAAAAGATTTCCATTCCTTTAATAGTTCCCAAATACTGGTTTGGGGACCTTATTTCGTATAACGAACGAATGCTATGTTATATTTTTTCTATTAAATGGTTTTTGTGGATGGGAGGATATTTATGCATGATTTTTATTTAATAAAAAAGAGCGAAACACAAGAAAGGGCACTGAAAAACTTACGTTTTTTATGACGAGTTGATTTTTTAGATAAAAATAAGGCACTTTCTGTTCGATTTGAACAGAAAATGCCTTATTTCATTGTCTATTTCTTACTCTTTTTCATTTAGCAGTTTTAATATCCGCTTAAGATTGACAGCGAATATCGTTGTGGCACCTTGTATTTCCATGCCAAATAAACCCGCTGATTTGGCCGTATTGTACCCATGCGGATTTTTGATTTCACTATTTTTCGCTTCAATTTTGTAGCGTTTTTTCGCGAGCTCTTTGAATTCATCTGTCTCTTGAAAGTTCGCTTGGTCCTTATGTTCTGTTGATTTAATCGTGACCGAATATGTTTTACTTTTAGAACCCTCTTTATAACAGCCTTCTTGCATTGGACAAACTTTACATTTTTCTATATCAAAGTAGTATGTCTCTGATTGATTCACATTTTGATTTTTCTTTCCTGTTCGTGCCTTACGATGCGCTATATGCCCTGCTGGACAAACGTACATACGTGCGTCTTTATTAAAATCAAAGAGTATTTTTCGATTTGAAACTTCTCCAGTAATGTTTGGATTTAATTTCGAAATCAACCGAAGGTTTTCTGATTTTGTGTACTTTAAATTGTCTTTTCCTGAGTAAGCCGTATCACCAATCACTGTTTCAATTTCCATGTGTGTCTCTTTACTTTTCTCTACAAGCTCTTGAAGATATTGACCATCACTTTTTTCACCCGTTGTCACAATTGCAGCTGTAATAATACGTTCATCACTCATCGCAATATGTGTTTTAAATCCAAAGAAAGCTGAGTCCGCAGATTTATGTCCTACGCGTGCGTCTGGATCACTTGAGTAACTCAGTTGTACTTCATAATCATCAATCACTTCTTTTAAAACATTTAACTTTTCTTTTACAGCCGGGATATGTGCTATCTTTGATTGAGTTTCCACAACTTCTACAACTTGACGACAGTAGTCCAATTCTTCTCCAACTTCATTTGACGTTGGTTTCGTAGGGAATTTCCCTTTCATACTTTCATCGAGTTGGTAGACGGCTTTGCGCACATTTTTTGATTTTTCCTGTAAAAATTCTTTCGGTGATTTTTGATTATAACGAGCTTTCGTGTGTGTGGCATCGACAATAATTGTTTTACTTGTGATAAGACCTTTTTCTAACGCAATTTCTACTGTCTTACCAATGAGTAAATCTAATAAATTCATGTCTTGAAGACGAAGTCGACGAAATTTTGTCAGTGAACTTGAATTGATGACATCCTCTTCAGGTGCCATGTCTAGAAAATATTTAAAGGACATGTCGTATTTAGAACGATCGACAAGATCGGCATCTGATAAGTCATGAATTGCTTTTAGGAGTAAATATTTGAACATACGAATTGGTGGAATCGCATTTCGACCATTATCCAAACAGTATTTTGATTTTAATTCGTCTATAATAAATGAAAAATCAACGAGTTCATTGATCTGGCGAAGCATATTATCTTTTGGAATGATTAAATCATATAGTGCCATATAGGGGCTTAAGTTAAGGGTTTCTTGTTTGGAAATCATGGTCGCACCACCTTTAATTAGTAACTACTATTATACAGGATGGTGCGTGACGGGGCGAGACCACATTTTAGCCCATGAATGGTACAAGTTGATGGAGTGCAGGCGGCGACTTCTGCGGGAACAGCACGAGCGGAAGCACCCGGACTGAGCGAAGCGAGGGAGAAGGCTGGAGCCGTGCCCGCGAAAAGCGTCCGCCGGAACGGAATCAACGGCTGCGAAGGAAAAGCGAGGACAGGAACGAATTTCGTTCCTGTCCTCGCTTTTCTGTGCATAAGTGGACTTTTTCAGTGCCCTCATAGTATATAGGGTTATTTTACTATCTATATTGTAATACAGAGGGGAAATGTTATTAAAGTGTAGTAAGTTTGGGAAGATGCAGGGGTTAATAAGTGGGGAACCGGTCAATTAATCCTAATGGTTAATCTATCAGACAGTGCCTCAGGTGAAGCACTGCCTAGCTCTGGAATTTCTACTAAAATCATTTATATTTGAAGTTAAAGAAACATATGAGAGTTTACGTGTAGCGAAATTCAGCGTTTAACTTTAAAATAACAATTGGTAAATAGAGGGAACTGATTTCTTGTAAATTCGTAAGTAATTGAAAGGAGGTATTTAGAATTGAGCAAATTAGTATTTTTACCGATTTTGATTATTTTATTATCAACTTTAACGGGCTGTAATTTAATTAAACAAAATGAATTAACCATCGAAATGATTGCTTTTAATAGTCTTTCAAAGGAAGAACAAGATTTAATCCCTGTAAGCCCAAAAGACTCAATTGTAGAGAAAATAACAGTTAGTGATGAAATCAAGCATTATATTAAAGATGACTATGATGAAAACCAAGTTTATTCGGTTACTTTTAATAATACTAAAAGCGATGCTAAGGGGGAACTAACAGTCTTTGTTTCTTTAGACAAAAAAGCAGTTGTTGGGAAAGGATTTATTAATAGGTAATTCCTACTTAATAGTGTGTATAAAATTGGGAAACCATTAATAGTTGGTTTCCCTTTATAATATCTAATATTCAACATTAAAATTTAACAGAGCCTATGAATTAATGACAGATGGATTTAATATCGAGAAATTAAAGTTCGTTTTAATCCTAAAAACATTGAAACGTTAATATTGAATCGCGATTTACTCTTCTAAACGTCCAACCAAAACGTCCCCACCGGAAGCCTAAAATAACGTCTCTTGAGACAAATGTTGGGAAAAACCAAAAGCTATCGCCACTTCGCAGCCAGATAAAGGTGTTGCGGAAAAGACAGCGATTAATTCCACTAGAACCAGCTTGTGAAGCTGACATCATGGGAGAAAAATTGGGAGGTGGCCCGCCAGGCATTTGTGATGGTGCTCCTTGGCCAGGACCTTGCCCCGGTCCTTGGCCTGGTCCTCCAAAAGGAGGTGGTCCCCCTGGTCCTGGACCTCCAAAGGGAGGCGGTCCCCCTGGTCCTGATCCCGGTCCTTGTCCCGGACCGTCAAATGGTGGTGGGAAAAACGGATTGAACGGTTGGCCAAAGTTGTTTTCATCAAATGGGTTTTGAACCAATGTGCATACCTTCTTTCTTCGTTCGTTCGCTCTAGGTTATGTGAGAAAATGAACTGCATCCTCTTAATTCGCCTAGTTCTAGTAGGAATAAGTGTCCGTTCAAACGTTTATTACATAATATAGGCTAAAAGGGTGGGTGTGAATGTTACAATTTTTTCCTGTAAATATAAGCACATATTACGTTAGCGATGGTGCAAAGCAGACAGTATTTTTTCCACAAGTGAATTGCTTAAATAATATACGTTGGCAAATGACGGTGAACGATGCAATCATCGTCCAAGCAAAAAAAGTGATGCTCGATCAAAAAGGTGATATCCCGACAACGGTGGAAGAAATGATTGGGAATTTTGAAATAAAAAATAATCAGAGACAAGTGCTTAGCCTAACGCTCAAAAATTATACATACCACCAGCAAGCAGCTCATGGTATGACGGTGATTAAGTCTTTAACATTCGATATGCTCAAGGAAGAGATATGTATGTTAAAGGACTTATTTCTAGTGAATAGCAATTATATTGAACGGATTTCTTCTATTATAAAAGCGCAGATTCAGGCGCGCGACATTCCATTAATTGAGGAGTTTACACGGATAGAATCGAATCAAGACTTTTATATCGCGGATAAAGCACTTGTCATTTATTTTCAATTATATGAGTTGACACCATATGTTTTTGGTTTTCCGATGTTTCCAATCTCGGTGTATGAGATAGCGGATATTATTGATGAGAACGGTCCACTTGGGCGAATGTTAGAGAATAATTAATACCCCGTCCTCGTACTCAATCAATAATATGTATACTGTGGCGCGTAAGGAATGTACTGGAATTGAGGATGGTAGTGCATCAATTGATTTTGTGGACATCCATATTGATGTTGTACCTGTTCTGTCTCTTGATCGCAATCTGTGTAGGGACCAATATAGGTGGAAGCTTTAATTGGTGCGACGGCTTGCTGCCAGAGGTTTTCATCGACGCAATACGTATGAGCCATTACATTTGCCGGGGTGAAATGGAGGATATCTGAGCCTAAAATGACTTCAGGCGTCGGCGCATCAAAAATGGCAAGAAGATGCGTATTGTCAGCCGTTGCTAATTCATAATGCCACCAGCCTTGCGGAACGTTTGCAACCTGTCCAGGGGTAATCGGGAAATGGAGAAGCTGTTTTGTGAAGGGATTTAGCAAAGAAACAGTAGCTGCACCAGAAATACAATAGACAAGTTCTGCTGCATTTTGATGATAGTGTGGCTCCACAATATTATTGAAGCTAAGGAAAATATCAAGTAACGATACATTTTCTAACGTATTTAATTGTTCTACACCTAATACGTTTATAACGTTGTTCTGATCTTTTTGAAAAAACGGACTATTATTTACATCAAAATTGAATTGCACTTCTGGAGATGTGTAATCTCTTTTAGCCATCAGCAATGTTACCTCATTTCAATTGTTGAGAATTTATTTTTCTAGGTTATGTTATGCCCAAGAAATTAGTTTGGTATGGGTTATTATCACGTACGATCATTTTATAAATGAAATAGCCCTTGTCCAGGTATATCGTAATCTGAACAAGGGCTGATTTCATATTAATCGACTTCTTTTAGCATTTTTTCAATGATGATTAATCGCTCATTTAAAGAATGTACTTGTTGTTGAAGGGTATATGTTTGTTGTTTTTCGATGTTTAAACGTTCTTCTGCACGCTTTTCGTTTCTCTTATAGGCTTTATAGATAAAAATTACTAAAATAATAGGACTTAATATGAAACCTAACACAACAATTGTGGCAAAAAAATCGCCAAGATTAAAAAAATTATTTGACATAAAATTAATCCTCCAACTTTTTTGTTTTTTTAAGGGTAAGTGAGGGGGCTAATGCGACGATTAACGCCTCGTTCAGGTCCAAATGAAACGGATTTAATGTGTAATATTTAGCTGCCTTACCACTTTCAAGTATCTCCATAGTACTTGATACAAGCTTTGCCTCCTCTAGTTTTTGAAGATGTAAATATAATAAAGGTCTGCTAATCCCTATATCTCGTGCCAACTGGCTTACATACTGTGTACCGTTTGCCAAAATACTAATAATTTTAAGTCGATACGGATTTGATAAAGCTTCCAAAAACAAAAGTAACTGATCTCCATTATTTAAGTGTTTCATATGTAAGTATTTTATTACAGGTTAAATGTTATGTCAATAACTGGTTGTTTTAATTTAATTTGGTATATTTGAGTTATCCGAAGATTACTCAAGGAATTGCATCAGATTTATGCGGATCCCCTAAATTTCAGGAACTACACTTAATTCTAGGGGGATTAAAAAGGGTAAAATAGAATGTAGGGAGAGATATTAATGAATTATAAAATTTGGAATGGTGCATCAGCTATCATTATTCAAGACAATAAAGTTTTAATGGTACGTGGGAAAGGCACAGATAGTTGGGGTGTTCCTTCAGGCGGAATTGAAGAAGGTGAAACAGCCCAAGATACATGTATCCGTGAAATTTTTGAAGAAACGGGTTATAAGGCGGAAATTCTTGAATTATTACATAAAAAAGAAACCATTATTAAAGAATATCAAGTTACCACACAATATTTCCTATGCAAAATAACGGGTGGAGAAATTAGCTACCATGACCCCGACAACATCATTGTAGAAATTGCATGGAAAGATCAAAACGAACTTGCAAAAATTAATCATGATTATCCAGAAGATAAAAGAATTATTGAAAAGTTACTTTATAGCGTATCTTAAAGGATAAAACATCAAATCTCAATAATGTATAAGCATATACCTATTTACTTATGAAATGAATCGGTATATTATATAAGCATTAACTTATATAAGGGGGATTTATGGATATTCAATTAATTGAAAAGCAATTAAAGGCACTGGCAGACCAGAACCGTCTAAAATTAGTCGCTTGTTTAAAAAACGGAGAGGTGTGCGTATGTGATTTTGTAGATGTACTCGGAATATCCCAACCAGCAGTTAGTCAACATCTCCGAAAGTTAAAAGAGGCAGACATATTGGCGGAAAGAAAGGTAGGAACTTGGAAACATTATCGCTTGCTAGAACCTTTATCGCCTGTTGTGCAATCTGTAGTCGATGAACTTGAAAGCATTGAAATTTGTGACTGTAAAGCTACTAAGGAGAATCCCTCATGTTTATCTTAGCAAGTATGATTTTCATTATTACGTTAATTTTTGTGATATGGCAGCCAAAGGGATTAAATATTGGCTGGTCGGCAAGTGCAGGAGCTCTTTTAGCGTTAGCATTAGGTGTCGTTGATTTTGCGGACGTGGGTACTGTTATTGATATTACATGGAATGCTACTTTATCATTTGTTGCTATCATTTTAATTTCTCTAATTTTAGATGAAATTGGGCTGTTTGAATGGGCAGCACTCCATATGGCACGACTTGCAAAAGGAAACGGTTTCAAAATGTTCGTGTATGTCAGTCTACTTGGTGCAATCGTTGCTGCTTTATTTGCAAATGATGGAGCCGCGCTGATTTTAACACCGATTGTTTTAGCGATGGTACGTCATTTACAGTTTAAAGAACAAATGATTTTCCCGTTTATTATGGCGAGTGGATTCATTGCAGATATGACTTCGCTACCGTTCATCGTCAGTAATTTAGTGAACATTGTCTCGGCTGATTTCTTTGGTATTGGCTTTATTGAATATGCTTTACATATGGTAATTCCGAATCTATTTTCGATTGTTGCGACGATAACAATTTTACTTTTGTATTTCCGTAAATCAATTCCAAGACACTACGATTTAACGATGCTTAAAGAACCAAAGCTTGCCATTAATGATGCGCGTTTATTTAAGTTTTCATGGGTAATCTTAGTGGCGTTAGTCATTGGTTATTTTGCGAGTGAGCCGTTGCAAATTCCTGTTTCATTTATTGCAGGAGGTATTGCGTTTATTTTCTTCCTTGCAGGTCGAATGAGTCCTGCAATTGACACGAAGTCCGTCATTAAAGGAGCACCGTGGAATATTGTGGTGTTTTCAATTGGAATGTATATCGTTGTTTATGGTCTGGGTAATGCAGGATTAACCGAAATTCTAGCCGGTTTAATTGAATGGACCGCAGAGCAAGGGTTGTTCGCAGCAACAATTGGCATGGGCTTTATTGCAGCTTTACTTTCTTCGGTAATGAACAATATGCCGACTGTTATGATTAATGCACTTGCAATTGCGGAAACGAACACAACAGGGACAGTACGTGATGCGTTGATTTATGCGAATATCATTGGATCTGATTTAGGACCAAAAATAACTCCAATTGGATCATTGGCGACACTCGTGTGGCTTTATGTTTTACAAACAAAAGGGGTCAAGATAAGCTGGGGCACCTATTTTAAAATAGGGATTATATTAACCGTACCAATTTTAGTTGTTACGCTTATTGGCCTATATGTAACGTTATTAATTTTATAGGGAGTTTTGAAGATGAAGAAAACACTTTATTTTTTATGCACAGGCAATTCATGTCGTTCACAAATGGCGGAAGGGTTTGGAAAACAATTTTTACCTGCTGATTGGGAAGTGAAAAGTGCAGGGATAGAAGCGCATGGATTAAATCCAAATGCAGTGAAGGCAATGGCAGAAGTAGGCATTGACATTACAGAACAGACGTCAGATATGATTGATGTTCAAGTGTTAAATCAGGCAACACTTATTGTAACGTTATGTGGTGATGCAGCAGATAAATGTCCTGTTACGCCACATACTGTGAAGAGAGAACACTGGGGCTTTGATGATCCAGCAAAAGCTACAGGAACACCTGAAGAAATATGGTCAGAATTTCAACGAGTACGTGATGAAATAAGTGGGCGTATTCAAGCATATGCAAAGGAGCAAACTAGATGAAAATAACAGAGCAGGCGACATCATTCTTAAAGAATCTATTAGATAATGAACCTTTAAAAACACTTCGCTTTTATGCCATTCCAGGTTGTTGTGGTGTAAGTGTCGGAGCTGAAATTGATGTTCCCCAAGAGGAAGATTCAAAAGTGCTTTTAAATGGTATCACAATTGCGGTTGATCCAATTGCTTTACCAGAATTAGAGCAGGTGACAATTGATGTGCAAGAGCAAAATGGTGAAGTTGGGCTAGTATTAAATGGGTATAACCAAACAAGCTGTTAACTTCTATAGAAAAGGAAGGGATAAACGATATGCAACTTAAGATTTTAAATCAACCAACATCAAATTGTTGTGAACCAACTACAGGTTGCTGTGATCCAAGTTTGCCGGTTGCTGTAATTGGTGCAGGTCCAATTGGCTTAGCAACAGCAGCACACCTACAGGCAAGAAATTTACCATTCTTCGTGGTAGAGGCAGGTAATTTAGCAGAAAACGTTCGGTCTTGGTCACATGTCACATTATTTTCTCCATGGCAATATAACATCGATCCAGCGGCAAAAGTATTATTAGAAAAAGTAGGGTGGGTCGCTCCAGCAGATGAAGTAATTCCTACAGGTAAAGAACTCATCGAATATTATTTAGAGCCACTTGCAGCTATTTTTAAAGAAAAAATTTATTCAAATCATCGTGTCATAGCGATGACAAGAGAAGAAACAGACCGTATGAAAAGCACAAATCGTGCAAACAGCCCATTTCAACTTTATGTAGAAACAACTCATGGTATAAAAGTGATGAAGGCAGGGGCAATTATTGATGCAACAGGTACTTGGGGAAATCCCAACCCTGTTCTTAGTAACGGTCTATGGTTGAAGTCAGAGCGAGATTTAGGTGATTTCATCGATTATCACATTCCTAATGTTGAGCAAAATAAAGCAATCTATGCCAATAAAAAAATCGCGGTCGTTGGTGGTGGGCATTCAGCTATTAATTCATTATTGCAATTAGCTGAGTTGAAGACGGAATTCCCACAGACAAAAATTATATGGGTATTACGAAAGCAACGAGTGGAAGATGCATTTGGTGGTGGATCAAATGATGAATTAGCAGCTCGTGGTGAACTAGGCTTAAGAATAGCAGAGCTTGTAAAGAACGGGACAATTGATGTAAAAACGCCGTTTCGTATTCAATCCATTTCAAAAAACGAGCAAGGTATACAATTAAAAGCATCGACAGGAAAAATTGAAGGATTGGATCGTTTAATCGTTAATACAGGTAATCGACCAGATTTCCAAATGAATAGTGAGTTACGTTATGAAGTAGAAACGATTACAGAAGCTGTACCAGCACTTGCTCCCTTAATTGATCCGAATGAACATAGTTGTGGAAGTGTAACAGCGCATGGTGAAAAAGAATTACGTCAACCCGAACCGAATTTTTATATCGTTGGGTCAAAATCCTATGGGCGTGCGCCAACTTTCTTAATGGCAACAGGTTATGAACAAATTCGTTCTGTTGTTGCTCACTTAGCAGGGGATACACAAGCTGCGCAGCAAGTTCAATTAAATTTACCCGAAACAGGTGTATGCCATAGTGGTACTGGTGGTTGTTGTTAATTACTGTAATGTAGAGTAGTAGTGTTAGCATTTATAAACAGAAAACCTCATTCAAATGAATGAGGTTTTTGCTTTAGGTGCTATTGAATTGTATTTACATAAATGGGTTATGTTATTTAATCACAAGATTCCCTACATATTGAGCGTTTCCTTTTGTTGTACTAAGATCAAAAACAATTATATATTCACCTTTTTCATTGGGTAACCTAAAAGACTGTATTTCTTCAGGTTCTAATATTAATTCTTTATCATTTTTCCAAACTGAAACACTTATTTCATCTGGACTAGAATTAGGTTGACCATCCTCGAGTGTATAATCGACTTTCTGACCTGCTTTAAGGAAAAGTGGGTCTAGTTCTTCTGCTAATGTTTGAATATTCTCGGTCTTTTTGTTATATTTTTCGTCATGGCGCCAATCTATGTTTGCTTCAGTTAATATTACTTTTTGCATAATATAATCAGGGTTTACAAGTGTAACTGTAGGTGGAGAAAAATCATACTTTTCCCCAATGCATCCTGTTAATATTATGACAATAAATATCCCGATAAACATATTGAAAAAACGCATTAGCGTATGCTATAAGGCATAAACAATGATGGAGATAATTCTTCGCTTTCAATGACGATAGCAGTTAAACCGTCGTTTGTTTTTGTTTCATGCCATTCGTCTTTCTCCCAAAATACTGCATCGCCGGCTGCTAGTTTAATATCAGATTCTACCTCATTTCGGACATATCCTTCACCATTTAAAATCAAAAGGAGCTGCGGTACCGCGGCCTGGTGATAGCCTATGACACCATTTTTAGGTAAGTGCATACAGCTAATACTTGCTGTTTTGGATGTTTGCACAATTTTTGAAAGGATGAAATTAGAGTCTACCGTAGCGATACTTTTACCAATGTCTTTTTTAAAATTATAAAATTCCATTGTTACCCTCCAATAAATAGATTTTTTACTTTTGCTCGATAATGCGCTTCACAAAGGACTCCTTAAAGTTCGTGTAGTCCTTTATAGTAGCTTCTTTATTCTGAAATAAGTAATCTTCCTTGATTTGCTCATACGCAAATTTTTCAGATTCATTTGCATTAAGGTAATTTCTGAAAAATAACAGGTTTTCCCATAATTCACCTTTATAGATTACGCCATGTATGAAATGTGTTTTCACTTCAAATGTTGAATCTTCAAATTTTGCAAAGATAATTTCGTTTGGACGATTTACTCGCAATCGATAAAATCCAATTGTTTGTAATTGCTTTTCAATGAAGGGATCCAAATTATCAATTTTACTTAACCCGAGTAACATATCGATTATTGGCTTTGCTTTTATACCTTCAATAGCTGTACTTCCGATATGTTCGATAGTGTTCGATTTGAAATTTAAAACAGTTTGGATTTCGAGTTGTACACGCAGAAATTCTTCTCGCCAAGCATGATTATAAGGAACAATCATAACCTCATCATTTTTGATTCCTAAGTGCATTAATAATTCCCCCTAAATTCACGCTATTCTTTTTTTACGAGTATTTTTTCCATTGTAACGGTCGGCATGGTATTGCCTGTTTTACTTGTTGACATTTCCTCAGAACTTATGTAGTAACCTAATTTTCCATATAGTTGAATGTTCTCTTGCTCACTTTTACGGACTTTGCAAATCACAGATTGCAATCCCATCGTTTTTGCGTATTTTTCGATATGTTCCACTAATGCTGAAGCAATGCCTTGACCTTGCATTTTTGGGAGCACGGAAAGGCGTGAGAAATAGAGTGATTCCTTTTTTCTTTCGCATTTAATGATGCCTACTAATTGATCCGTCATGCTTACGCCAAAGATAAGTAAGCCGTTCGCTAATTCTTCCTCAATTGAGTTAGCAGTTTCCTTTAAAGCACTTGATGGGACTGGATCTTGTTCATAACGTTTAAAGGCGGCGTGAATTACGTGGATGATTGCCTTTGTGTTCTGTACGATTTTAATTTCATGCTTCGAAGTTTGAACAATGCGTAATGCCATACGAATTGTTTTCAGCAAATGGCCCTCAAATAAATCATCAAACTCCTCAATAAATTCAAATCCCTTCGCTAGGTAAAAACGCTTGCCAATTTCATTTTCCGCTTCAACATTAATCCAAACACGCGCAGGCTGTATTTGCTTAATACCATAATTAAGTAGAGCGGAGCCGATGCCTTGATTCTGGTAATTAGGATGCAAATAAATTGCCGCTAATTCGACGTCGCCATTTTCCCTTCTATTAGAGAAATTGGCAAAGCCAACAGTTTTATTGTCAATTTTGGCAACATAAAAGGGCGTGGTTGTGCATCTTTTGAATAGCATTTCTTCGTTATATGCCAATTTTAAGTAATTATTTTGAACATCGAGTGCAATGAGCCCTTCATAGGTTGTGTGCCATCCAATTGTGGCAATTTCCTGCACCTGTTGAATTTCTGATATGGTCATACTACTTATTTCCATCAACTTTCCCTCCATTATAGAAATATTTAGCTAACTCCAAAGTGGTTATTTTTGTTTCGTAGTAAGATTCAGCGGGATAAACGTATTACTTTATTGTTGGAATTTTTAGAATATGGTTATTGTAACAGAAATACCGTAAACAGAAAATTGAATTTTTCGATAAATTTTACGGCTCATGAAAATAACTTTTTCGGTCAAACTATGTAGGAAGGAAAGGAGGTTTCCTATTTGTTGCTTCAGCGCGTCGCCATTTTTTCATGCATGGTGTTAATGACTCCGATTTTTTCTAATATAGCCACGGCTAAAGAAGGGCAATCAAGCGAAAAAACGTATGAACAACGAATGCAACTGTATAAAGATGTTGATTATCCTTGGCATCAATTAGCTGCGGTAGATCAATATGAGCGTAATATTCAAGCAGTACGAAACGATATACCGAAACGTGATGGGCTTATGGCTATTCAATTTAGTTCGGAATTTTGGACGGGTGAATTCAATCCATACCAAGAAGATACTGCGCCAACGTCCATTGCCTATTTTGGAGGATATGGACTTGATGGTAATGCAGATGGTGTTGCAAGTCCCAATCAAGATGAGGATGTAATTAGGTCCCTCGCCAACTATTTAAACAGTTTCGGTATGGCTGATGACGATTTTGAATTCGCACTTTTTAGCTATTATAAAAGTGAAGAAGCAGTAAAACAAATTCAAACGATTGCTCAACTTTATGCAAAGTTTGATACGCTCAATTTGGATAAGCACTATTTCCCGTTACCCGTGAAATACGATTATAGTTACCGTAGCACATGGGGAGCGAATCGCGGCTGGGGTGGTAAACGTACGCATGAAGGAACTGATCTTTTTGCGGGCTATGGCACACAGGTATATGCCACATCCTATGGCATCATTGAAACAATGGGATGGAATGACTTTGGTGGATGGCGCATTGGTATTCGCGATCATCGCAATACGTACCATTACTATGCCCATTTAAACAGTTATGATGAAAACATAAAGGTAGGTGACATTGTGGAGCCCGGCACGGTACTTGGATATGTTGGCAGTAGTGGTTATGGTAAGGAAGGAACAGCTGGGAAGTTTGCTCCCCATTTGCATTACGGCATGTATAAATTTAATGGTCGTACAGAGTGGGCATTTGATCCATATCCATCACTGCAACTTTGGGAACGCCAGACGAAGGGCGGTAATTAATTGAAGCGCCTATATAGTGTAATTGCAGTTGTCTGTATAGCATCAGCAAGCTTGTTTATCCTGATGGAAAATACATCAGCGGATAAGGGGAGACCTTATTATGAGCAGGCAGGGCAAATATTTTGGGATGTAAAAACGGAGGAAAAACTCGTTGCGTTGACGTTTGATGATGGTCCACACCCGGAACATACGAGCGATGTTCTGGATTTATTAGCCCAGTATAATGCGAAGGGGACATTTTTTGTGGTGGGTGAACATGCAGATAAAAATCCCGAATTAATTTTACGGATGTATGAAGAAGGGCATGAGATTGCGAATCATACGTACACCCATCCGTTTAAGGTGACGGTACCAGAGTTAATGGAAGAAATTAAGCAAACGAATGACACAATTTATAGTATAACGGGTTTCGCACCAGAACTCTTTCGACCAGTAGAGGGCCAATATACAGATGCGATGATCGAAGCTATTACGAAAGAAGGCTATATGGTGGTCATGTGGTCATGGCATCAGGACACGGAAGATTGGAAAGACCCTGGTGTAAAGAAAATTGTAGATAAAGTTCTCAAAGGCACAAAGCAAGGTGATGTTGTGCTATTCCATGACGGTGGAGGCAATCGCCAGCAAACGGTCGATGCACTTGATCAAATTTTACCTGCATTGCAAAAAGAAGGTTATAAATTCGTGACAATTTCGGAGCTATTAGAAGTGAAGGCACGAAATCAAAAGCCGTAGCATTTTATTATGCTACGGCTTTATTTGGTGACGTGGAAATTTTCGTATGGCGTTTCTTTATAATGTTGCAGCTAACGCTTTTACTTTCTTTAAACCGTCTGCAATGATTGTCTGTGCGTTTGCTGGGTCTTGTGAGTGACCTTCAATAATTACTTCATCTGTGACCTCTAAACCAACGTAATTATTTAAAATAACGTGCATGTAATTCACAGCCATTTCAAGTGCGTTCATTTCTGGTCTGCTATAAAAGCCACCACGTGCATTTAATAAGTACACTTTCTTTTCCCCAAGTAAAAATTCCTTTTTACCTTCCGCGTTATATTTAAACGTAAATCCAGCTTGAATGGTGTAGTCTAGGAATGAATGTAATGCTGAAGGAATCGTTAAGTTCCAAAGTGGGAAAGCGAATACGATAACATCGGCATTTTTCACTGCTTCTTGTGATTTCCGTTGGGCAGCAATTGACGCAGCTTCTTTTTCATTTAATGCTTCGCCATTTTTCAATTTACCAAATGCGTTAAAAAGATCTTGACCGTAATGTGGGAAAGCTTCTGCGAATACATCAAATGTTGTGATGTTTAATGAATCGTTTTTCGAAGCTTCTTCTACGAAAGTGTTGTACATCATTGTTGAAATACCGTCTGGACGGTTGTTTGCTTTTACTACTAATACATTAGTCATTGTGAAAACCTCTCTTTTATGAATAAAATAATGTTAGAAAATCAATACAGTTAACCGCTAATATTTGATTCGCTACACGTTGTGGCATCATTTGCTCAGGTACCACCTTGATAAGGCATGCCACGAACCTTCATAAAATGTGTCATGTACTGGTTATAATGTGGAAATGGGGAACGGAATTCTCCGTGCCAGTTTACTACGTCTTTTTCTTGTAGTTCCATAAACAGTCCTAGCTTTTCCTCAAATAACTTATCGTAGTCATCTAAAATCACACCAAATAATGAAAAACTTTCAAAAAAGGCACAATAAAACGACCTCTGCACATTTGCAGAGGTCGTTTTCATTAGGCTAATAATGCAGTTCTAAATCAGGATAAGTATAATATTTGAAAGCATTAATTATTTAAAAGGATAATTATGTATATTTATTCCAATTTATTCAACATTAATATATAATTTAGTTATTTCAGTAAACGAAATAGTTATTGGGAGATTGTTATATAAATTATGAATCGGTGGTGAGACTGTTGAATGAAGATGCATTAAAATTTTGGCATGATTATTGGGGAAGCGAGAAAGTAACGAATAATGTAGAATCCTTCTGTTTTGGAGATACGCCAGATGAGTTAGCGGAGATGGTTGTTACAGGGAAAAAGACAGCAACGTGTAATGCATTAAAATTGTATGAACTTACTAATAAACCACTTCCAAAGGTAGAGGATTACAATATTATTTTAAATAAAGAATTCGAACCTGTGGCGCTAATTCAAATTGAAAATATTGAGTTAATACCCTATGATCAAATTAGTGAAACCTTTGCCATTGCTGAAGGTGATGGCTCTTATGAGAACTGGGATAATATCCATACGCGGTATTTTTCTGAGATGCTATCCGAATACAATGAAACATTCAATCGAAATATTATTTTAGTATGTCAGACGTTTAAACTTCTTACTGTTAAGTAAGAAACGCCGACCAGTTCAACCTGCTGATTGGCGTTTTCTTATTTTACAGATGGGAATTATTTTTCGCTAGCTGCTTTCGTACGTGCCATACGATCCACTAATTCGAAGTCTTTCGTTTTTACATATTCGACTTGATTACGTGTGCAAAAATCGATTATGTCATCATAAATTCGATCTGGTTTAAATGCCAATAGACGTATATTAAAACCGTTTATCGTCTTGATATGTGCAAATTTTGTTGCCCAATTTGCTCTTTTGAACACCACTTTTTTTATCGAATCACTAGTTACACGCTTTGTATAAAGTGATTTTTTAAAAATTAGTATCGAATAGGTAATTACATTCTCGCTAATTGTTAGTTTGTAGTGTGTGAACACGATAATCATACAGATAACAAAATATAAAATAATACTAGTTAAAACCCAAGCTATATGCCAAAAGGGGGCACTCGCCATTGTAAAAAGGAATGATATCGTAATTAAGTATAGAGATGGAACTCTTGCTTGAACTCTTGCATTGTACTCCATAAAACACCTCTAATTTTTAGTAATCACACTCTGCATTTTATGTGACAGAATTCCCCACAATAAAAAGAATTGAAATTAAATAACTACCGATGTCGTCTAAAAGGGAAAATCGCATGCGTAGGGCCTCCTTTAGCTAATACTTAGACCTAGTAAAGAACGTTGCTATAGCCATCAAGTAAAAAAAGAAATTCCCCAAAATTAAATAAGCGACAAAGTCATAATCTGAAAACAAAAAGAAAATAATACATGAAAATAGAAATGCGGTAAGGATTGAATACATTAATAAGCCAAATTTCGATAAATACGTTTGTACAATTGCAAACGCCCACGTAAGGAAAATCGGAAAATAAAAGCTCATAATACGCCTCCTTAAAAAGGAAATTTATAACAATGGAATTAGTATAACATAAAATATAATTAATAATTCTGAATATTTATTAATGCACCGATTTTCACCGAAACAATCAAATACAACGCGAAAGTTTTAGATTTAAATGGGTCAATGAAATTCAACTCAAATCAATTCGCATAAAACCTCCTAATGAGAGCAAATTAAATCAGTAGGAGGTGAATAAATATGAGTAAAAATAACAAAAAAACATTAAATGAACGTACGCATAATCCGTTTTATACGTATAAAAAATTGCATCAAAATAAAACAAGTCACAATCATAATCCTGAAGACAATGTAGCTGAATTTTCTGAAGAGTTTGATTCGAAATTAAAAAATAAAAACAATAAGACGAATCATGATAAAAATCAGCAGTCTAATAAAAAGTAAGGCTAAAAGGTTTGCGTATTCTTTTCCATTCCTCTTCATTTCCATTCAAAAAAGAAAATGCTA
>JAZLIT010000190.1:0-4828 GCA_045617525.1 Solibacillus sp.
AAGGTGCTCGTAAAAATTCAAGCGGGTGATACAATCTATTCATTATTTGCAGCAACACAATCTCCCGAGCCGATTCTATTTATCGATCGCCTTACACTGTTTTATGAATTGAACCCACATTTACGTATGCAAACATTAATTATTGGCGAAACCGTCTATATTCCAATCAAAAAAATAGGAAAACAAGCGTGTTGAGTTAAAACATAATGTTTCCTCCTTGTTCTAACAATCTTACACTGCTAAAATAAGTTGAGTGATGGCTTACATATAACCCCTTCACGAAGTACTTATGAATATAGGGTGCTACATGCATATAACCTGAGAAGGAGAGAGAAAGATGAATGAAATTATTCACCGTACAAAAACACGTCCAGTACGTGTTGGCAATTTAACAATAGGTGGTAGTAATGAGCTATTCATTCAAAGTATGTGTACCACAAAAACACATGACGTAGAAGCGACAGTAGCTGAAATTCTTCGTTTAGAAGAGGCAGGCTGTCAAATAGTACGCGTAGCTGTGCCAGACGAGCGTGCAGCAGATGCCATCGCTGAGATTAAAAAACGTATTAATATCCCTTTAGTAGCGGATATTCACTTTGACTATAAACTAGCTTTAAAAGCAATTGAAAATGGCATCGACAAAGTTCGTATTAACCCAGGTAATATCGGACGCCGCGAAAAAGTTGAAGCGGTAGTTAATGCAGCAAAAGCAAAAGGTATTCCCATCCGTATTGGTGTAAACGCTGGTTCTTTAGAGCGTCACATCCTTGAAAAATATGGCTACCCTACTGCTGACGGGATGGTGGAATCTGCACTTCACCACATCAAAATTTTAGAAGACTTAGATTTCCACGATATTATCGTGTCGATGAAAGCTTCTGACGTAAACTTAGCAATTGAAGCCTACGAAAAAGCTTCAAAAGCATTTGATTACCCACTTCACTTAGGGATTACAGAATCAGGTACATTATTTGCTGGTACAGTTAAATCTGCAGCAGGCCTTGGCGCGATCCTATCAAAAGGCATCGGAAATACATTACGTATTTCTCTGTCAGCTGACCCTGTAGAAGAAATAAAAGTAGCACGTGAATTACTAAAATCATTCGGTTTAGCATCAAACATGGCGACGTTAATCTCTTGCCCAACTTGTGGCCGTATTGAAATCGATTTAATCTCAATTGCCAATGAAGTAGAAGAATATATTTCAACATTAAAAGTACCTCTAAAAGTAGCTGTACTAGGTTGTGCTGTTAACGGTCCTGGTGAGGCACGTGAGGCTGATATTGGTATTGCTGGCGCACGTGGCGAAGGCCTGTTATTTATGAAAGGTAAAATCGTTCGTAAAGTACCTGAGGACACAATGGTAGAAGAGCTGAAAAAAGAAATCGATAAGCTTGCTGCAGAAATGCACGATAAAATCGAAGCTGAAAAAGCTGCAAAAGCGTAAGGGAGTTTCGAAGTTGACGAAAATTGTAAAACCAAGATTCGGTATCGACATTGATGGGACAGTAACATGCCCCTCAACGCTCATTCCGCATATCAATAAACAATATAACCTAACAATTTCACTTGACGATGTTACCGAATACGATTTCTTAAGTGCATTCCCCTCTCCTGTTGATCGCGATTCATTTCAACAGTGGTTTAAGAAAAATGAGCCTGAAATGTATCGTGTCAGCGAATTAGCGAGGGATGCAAAGCAAGTACTTACCGATTGGCATGAACGTTTTGAATTATTTTATATTTCAGCGCGTGGTGAAAATGTTTTTGACATTACAGAAAATTGGTTCATAGAGCATGAAGTTCCTTACGACCATATCGAATTGATCGGTAGTCATGATAAAATTAGCGTAGCTCAAAAATATGCAGTAGAAGCTTTTTTTGAGGATAAGCACGATAATGCAGTAATGCTAGCTGAACAATTAGACATACCTGTCATTTTATTTGATACACCTTATAATCGTTTACCGGTACCTAACAAGGTAATTCGAGTGAACAATTGGATTGAAGCAAAGCAGTGGATTGAAAAACACTTCTAAATAGCATTGAAACAACGCATGCAACATTCGCATGCGTTGTTTTTTTGGTTCTACGTCAAATATTGGGGTGTACCAGAAATTAGTCATTAATTTCAGCATACCCTTTCTCACGAAAGGTGTTGATTGGAGCTCCGTGGGCCCGAGGGCCAGCAGGATGCTGGTCATGGAAGCGTTGCGCTCCCGACAAGCGCGCTCTTAGCTTCCCTACCTAAATTCTTTAGGTCACGCCTCCAACTAACTAATTCCCTGCCTTTACGGAGGCAGAAAATCAGTGGATTTTCCGCACGGTGCTCCTGCTGTAGCTTTGTAATAAAGATTGATTATTTATATTAAAGATCGATAATTTGTAATAAAGATTGATTAAAATCATCTTTCCTCTGTATATTCCTTAGAGGTTAGATGATTTTTTATTGGATATTTATGTTAATGTAATTGTAAGGATTGTGAAGAAATATACTTAAACTAACGGTGCAGGATAGTTGAACAAGGTTAATATTCAGTAGACGTAGAATAGGTATGTTGCTTAATATCATAATTTCCATTTAAGATAGGGGGGAATTGAAAATACCTAGGAGAATAAAGAAGTTGGTAATTACTTTAAGCGTATTATTACTTTTTTTAGTAATTTCGGCTTTAACAAATCCAACGAAAGAAGACTATATAACGTTTGATGAAGCTGAAACTGGACTACCACAACCTGAAAGTGCACGAATAGCAGAGGCGAATTTTCTCTTTTTTTCATTGTATACAGTTGCACCCAAAAATACAGTTGATGAATATGGTATAGTCCATTTAGGTTTTATGGGACACTTTTTTAAAGTCACTGATGGACAATATGACGATTCGATTTGGAAAGTCTTCTTAAAGTAACGGGTGCTTTAGTCAAATAGAGCAACGTCCTTTAAGACGTTGCTCCTTTTGCATTTAAAAGTACTTCTGATAATACTCTTTCCTTAGCCTTCCACTTAATTGAGCGTAGATCCTAGTTGTTTCACTTTTCTCATGACCCATACTAATAAATATGATAGCTAAAAAAGGGGGAGAGTATTTTGGGTTCAAGAATAATGCACTCGATTATTGGTGGAAAAATTGCAGAGGCTTTGAATATCAAAGACAAAACATCATTTTTGCTTGGAAGCATTGCTCCAGACGCAGTTTTTTCACACGAAGAAAAAAACTCATCACATTTCTTTATAGGTGAAGTAGAAGATTTTTCAAGAAGCGTTGATTATAAAGGATTTTTACATAAATATGGTTCGCAAATAGAG
This sequence comes from Solibacillus sp., assembly GCA_045617525.1. Classification (GTDB taxonomy): domain Bacteria; phylum Bacillota; class Bacilli; order Bacillales_A; family Planococcaceae; genus JAZLIT01. The sequence goes on from JAZLIT010000190.1 coordinate 3,308, forward strand.
AATCCTTATGTATTGGGGTACTGTGCACATTTAATTGCTGATGATATATGGTTAAGAGGTTTTAATCTTTCTTGGTTAAGGAACAGAATGGATGTTGATGAAGGATTATATAAGTTATACCATGATGATTTCCGATTACTAAATGGAAAGTTATTAGAACACTATGGTTTTACAGATGAATTGAGAAAAACATTTAGTCATTTCCCTACTATTTTAGATTTGGAAGAGGTTACTTCCAAAGATGTTGAAAAATTCGTCCCTTATGTTTTAGGAGATATGAAGTACGATAAGGAAGTTTTAAATGAAAAACTTAATGTTTTTACGTTTAATCAGATAATCGGTTATATAGAGACATCAGTTAATGTTGGGATACTGAATATAAAACCAATTCTAACTAAACAAATCTTGAACTAACGGGTGCTTTAGTTGAATATTCGATATCCGAAATGATCAATCATTATTACAAAAAGCCCTATACAGAAATGAAAAATAGCCCCTATTTTGATCGATATTTGTTCAAAATAGGGGCTATGATTTTCTATAAAAATCATCATCTATATTTTTATTTTAATCAATCTTTATTCCAAGTCAACACCTGCGATTACTCGTCGCAAATAAATTTGCTAATCCCCTGGAAGTCGCGGGCCCCCTCCGCTCCAATCAACGAGCATTACCAAAGGTGATTCTCGCACGTTTGATATACTCTGCTTAATAAAATCTTTGCTTTAAAGTGCTCATGCTTTCTAAATCGAAAAGCATTTCTTTTAATAACCTTTGAAGTATTATTAATTCCTTCGAAAATTCCATTCGAATAGCCAAATACATAACTATTCAAGATTTCAAATTACCAATTTTTAAACGTCTTAATCGCTTTTAAAAACGCTGAATTCTGCGTATCTTCTACCTTCCGGTAAAAAGCTAATAACCCTGCTTTTACAACCGTAAAATCCTTTTCTTCCACTGAATTCCGTTGCCACTTAATGGCATCCCTATGATCGTAAAAAATCGGGAGTGTATGCGATATGTATTGCATAAAGATAAGGATAAATTAACAAAAGACGAGCTATGGTATTTAGAACGTTACACTTCTATGTCTTCTTTTTGAACTTTACGGCGAACTTCATCTACTGCCCAGTGACTATAACGGCAGTAATGAAAACGATCGGCGATAAATAGTGATGAATCGTCTCTTTACGACGATTTGATAAAATATCAATCGGCCATGTGTTTCTGCATTGGCAATAATCAATTGATACTTGCCTTCATCTGTATCTGCCTTATATTCATCAATCGCAATTACTTCTGGTAGTTGAACGCCATTAGGCATCGTTTTAATCAATTCCTTAAATCGACGAATGATTGTTGAAGGCGAAATGCCTAAAACATCCGCAGCTTCCTTAAAAGTCTTCGCTTTTACATATACTGGTTTTTAGACAATTCAAATATAAAAAAGCGTGATTTTGTGCCTTTTTTCTGCAAATTGAGTGGATACCCCAACAAATAGTATAGAGCCGTTTTTCT
>JAZLIT010000191.1:0-3372 GCA_045617525.1 Solibacillus sp.
TTTAAAGATATAGCTTTACATTCAAGTTACTTTAAGGTTTAACATTAGATGAAAGAGGAGGGATGATGTGACTCAGTTCATGAATATACAAGATTTTTCCGAAAGAACAGGTATTTCTAAAAGTGCATTAAGGTATTATGAAACAAAAAATTTGCTTACTCCCAAAGAAAGAAGTGCAAATGGCTATCGTATATATTCGGATGATCAAATCGCAACAGTGAAATTAATCTCAAGTTTACGTTTAGCTGATATCCCGATAAAAGATATTCAAATTTATTTATTGGAGAACGATGAGACAAGACGGAAGCAGATGATGGAGAATTGGATTAATAATATAAACAAGAAACGGGACCTTTTAAGCGTCAGCCTACGCTATTTAGAGAGTGATTCTATAAGTAAGGAAATTTATCTGGCAGAAAAAAGTCCAGAACAAATTATTTGGTATGATGCTGAATCTAAAATAGGAGATTTTAAACAGCACTTTTTGGATAGAGGAAATGAATTGAAGAAATTGAATATCTCATTTAAAAATTGTTATTTGAAATATGTGTCTGGTAAAGATTCTATTAAAGCGCAAATTGGGTTTGGTGTCTCATCAGACTTGAGAATAAATGGTTTATCAGAAATGGCGTTAGTAGAACAAATACCGCAATGCATCTACATTGCTATGCCGTTTAAAGATTCAATAATAACTATCCAAAGTGGGTACCATAAACTTTTAAGCTATGCACTCGAACACAATTGGACACCGATGTCTTCCGTACTGGAGTGGTATCATGGTGTGGATTTTACACAATTGGATTTGTTAATGCCTGTAACTCAAATTGATAGATGAGGAGAATAACACATGGAAGAGTTAATTGTAAGTGTAGTTGATTTAATGGGGAGTTCTTTTGAATTGGGGCTAAAGCAAGGTGAAGAAATTAAAACCACACAGCGTATAAGGCAACATGATTTTCTAGAGAATTTAACTGCTAATTCAAATCCGAAGAAAGCTAAAGAGCTGCTCAAGACTTTTTCACCGAATCTTTTAGAAGAACTCGGCGGTCTTGCAAAAGGATTAGAGATGGAGTTAGATACCATCATTAGATTTTATAGCGGTTTTGATATAACTTTTCCATCAATGGGTTGTACCACATTTATAAATGAGGACTATTATGTACGAAATTATGATTTTAGTCCAGAGATGTATGATGCAAGACTTGTTTTTTCTAATCCAATAGGTGGTTACGCAAGTGTTGGATTTAGCCAGCAGGTGATTGGTAGGCTTGATGGGATGAATGAAAAAGGGCTTGTGGTTGGCTTACATTTTGTCAATGATGAACATAAGGGTGTGGGTTTTCTTGCGACGACAATTGTTCGAATGTTGTTGGAGCAGTGTAGTTGTATAAAAGAGGCAATTGACTTCATGCCAACGATTCCTCATGGATTTTGCTACAATTATTCAATTACAGATTCAAGTGGAGAAGGTGTGATAGTGGAGGCTGCTCCTGAAAAACAGTGTGTCATATTCGAAACCCCACTAATGTGTACAAATCATTTTGAATCTAAAAATTTACAGGAAAAAAATATGAAAGAGATACAAAAATCAATAAAACGTAAGGAGTATTTGAATAATCTATTAGCGGAGGAAATATCGCCATTAGATGCATATCATCATTTTAATGATGGTAACTCTCCTTTATTTATTAAAAATTATAAAGAATATTTCGGTACGATGCATACAGTTGTCTATTCACCAAAAGATTTAAGCCTCATCATAGGTGTTGGAGAGAATAGTGAACCAACGAAGCTCTCTTTAAGGGGATTTTTGGATGGTACAAGTAATCTGCCTAAAGTTATAAAAGGAAGAATTAATTCAACGATATAAGCTTATGTAATAGATTTACAGTGGCAGAGGATAGATATGATTTTATACAACCAAGTTTTTTAATTTAGCTAAATTCTCCTCAAAAAATAAAGCATTCTTTTCAATTCCTCGACGTTTAGACCATCCGATACTATTGAAGGCATCTGTAAATATATTTCATGTGTTCAAATTTTTCAAGAGCTTTCCTATATAAACAATCGTCCACAACAGTGCGAACATCCTCAGCAAAACCATAAAATTGTTTTTCAATAAAATTAGACCAGTTAGGAAATTCATTTTGTATACTAGTTAACACTTTTCCAAATAGTATGCATAGTGCCTTGAAGGATTCCTAATTGAAATGCTACTGTTGGAGAAACTTCTGTAGTTAATCCTGTCCTTTTAGTTCTGATAATAAAAACGCACCAGGACATTCTTCATCTCCAGACCAGTAATCTAACATTTCCGCAATGGCAACATGTCCCTTCAAAATTTCATAAGCTTCGAATTCACGATGCCAATTCAAATTTGTATAGGGAATTTTCAAAAAAACATTTTCACCACTTATTAAAGTACATTTGTAGACTGTAGAACTATGAGAATCCTCAACATTATTAGCCCTTCATTATTCCTTTAAGATTTAGATTGATAAAATGGATGGAAGGTATATTCTCCCATCCATTAATTAATCTATATGAGGTTAATTATTTTTTTTGCTCTATGATATATAAAAAATCTTCCATAGTATAAAATGAAAAAATTGCTTGCCTAGGAATTTCCAATAAATGCTGAGATGGTTCAGCGTAATCAGGCCCGATGGTAAAGGCCATTTTCATATTCAAATCCCTTAATATATTTAAAGTTGAAGTATTATACTCCCCGTAAGGAGCTGCAAAAGCTATTGAATGCCCTAACCATTCATTTGCTGTAGCAAGATCCTCCTTTACCTTTACTGAATCATACGCTTCTAAGTATGATACTCCATCATCATTCCTCTGGTGAAAGGAATGTGTATGGTATCCATAATCAAAGACATCTGATGCATCCTTAATTTCATCAATGCTTGAATATTGGAGATATGAGGAGTCATATGCAACGCTTCTATTTGTAATTAATCCAGTAATGATAAAATGAGTAGCATAAAATCCATGACTTTTTAAAACAGGATAAGCAAATTCAAAGACATTCTTATATCCATCATCAAATGTAATTAAAATACTTTTTGCTGGAACCTTCTTCTCATTTATCATAAAAAGTTCAAATTCTTTTAATGATAAAACTGTATAATTATTCTTCTTTAAGTAATTCATTTGTTCGGTAAAATCCTCAAGCGTTACTATCATGTCAATTAGTTCACCAGTGTCTGTAAAATGGTGTTTTTTCTGTATTATGCAACTTAAAATTCCAGCAAAATGCAACTTAATTTTCCAGCACCCTTCGGTTATTCAGTTTAGAGATTTATACTAGAATGTTGATAGCGATAACTTGGTCCTTGAAATACGATTAGGTGACTATGATGGACC
>JAZLIT010000192.1:0-8786 GCA_045617525.1 Solibacillus sp.
TAGGTAGGGAAGCTAAGAGCGCGCTCGTCGTGAGCGCAACGCTTCCATGACCAGCATCCTGCTGGCCCTCGGGCCCACGGAGCTCCAATCAACGCCTTTCGTGAGAAAGGGTGTACTGATATTAATGACTAATTTCTGGTACACCCCAACATTTGAGGTAGAACCCCAAAAAAGAGGCCAACTAAGACCTCTTCTGAACAATTCTATTTAAATTCAAGCTCACCGTCGTACGACATCATGCCGCCTTCAAAGTTTATAACATCAAAACCTTGTTCAGCCAAAAATCCACATGCATTGGCACTACGCGCTCCTGCTTTACATACGACAATATATTCTTTTGATTCATCTAATTCGCTTATTCGAGTAGGGATTTGCGCTAACGGAATGTGCACAGCACCAGGAATCATCCCATGCTCTACTTCAAAATCTTCTCGCACATCAATAATGTTTAAATCCTCGTTTGCATCGATTAATTGAATGATCTCATCTGCAGTTATAATTTTCATTTTAAAACCTTCCTTTCAACTATACCTATTAGTATAAGTGAATGGACTTAAAACTACTAGTACATGATTTACGCTTCAGGTTCTTCTTCACTTGTAAGAGAAATTTGCTTAGCCGGCACGAAAGTAGAGATTGCATGCTTATATATTAAGTTCTGCTTACCGTCTGATTCTAATAAAATTGTAAAGCTATCATATGATTTTACTAATCCTTTTAGTTGGAACCCGTTTAATAAAAATACCGTTACAAAAACGTTATTTTTACGCAAATAATTTAAGAATGTTTCTTGCAGATTGATCGATTTCAATTAAAACGCCCCTTTTCTTTTCTATATTAACTAATAATTCGTTATTATTCGAAAGAATCCTCCACGAATTTTGAAATAACTAGAAAAAAGTTTTAATTTCATCCCAATTATGTCCAATCCATAGAACGTTCATTTTATTGCGGAAGTAAGTAAGTTGACGTTTTGCATAGCGTCGAGAATTTTGTTTGATAGCGTCTACTGTTTCTTCCTTTGTTGCTCTTTCATCAAAATAGGCATAAAACTCTTTATAGCCGATCGCTTTGATTGATTGAGCATCACGTATTCCGGCATTATATAAGTCCGCTACCTCCGCTTCAAGTCCCTGTTCTAGCATACTATCCACGCGTCGATTTATTCGATCATAGAGAACTTCACGGTCAACATCCATACCGATAATTAAATGATTGTATAGGGGTACATCGCCGCGATTATGTGCTTCATCTGCTTTTGAAGAACCCGCTAATTCAACCATTTCTAATGCACGGATTACACGTCGCGTATTATTCGGATGAATCGTTTCTGCTGTTACAGGATCTACTTCCATCAATTTGGCGTGCATTGCATCTGGTCCAATTTTCTCTAGCTCGGCATAGTAATCCAGGCGCGCTTGCTCATCCACTTTTTCTTCAGAAAACACAAAATCATACAGTACACTTTGGACGTATAATCCTGTTCCTCCAACGATGATTGGCATTTTTCCACGCGCTTGTATTTCTGCAATTTTTTCACGTACTATTCTTTGGTATTCTGCTACTGAAAAACTATCTGTCGGCTCTTTAAAACTCAATAAATGATGCGGAACCCCTTCCATTTCAGCCGTTGTAATTTTTGCAGTACCAATATCCATCTTTTTATAAATCTGCATCGAATCGCCGTTAATCACCTCTCCGTCGATTTCTTTTGCAAGCTTAATGCTAAGCGCCGTTTTACCTGACGCAGTTGGGCCAATTATCGCCACAACATCAATTTTCTTCATTCGTCTTTAACCACCGTATTACAACATCATAAACGTGCTGTTTATTTTTTTCGTTTAGTATTTCATGGCGCATATTTTCAAATATATAGACGCACATGTTTTCAATTCCTGACTTTTTTAGCTCTTTTGCTACACGGTTGACACCTTTCCCAAAATCGCCAACTGGATCATCACTGCCCGACATGAAGAGAATGGGCAGATCTTGACGAATTTTCGCAATCTCCTGTGGCTTAGCAATTTGCAGAAGACCACCTGTTAAATCCACAAAAAATTGATTCGTCGAAATAAAGCCACATTGTGGATCATCAATATATTTTTGTACTTCCAAAGGATCCGAACAAATCCAATCAAATGCTGTCGCCACATTTGAAATGCGTTTATTAAAGCTACCAAAACTTAAGGAATTCATCAGTAAACTTTGCACTTTAGGACCTTGTAGCCTCGAGAGTACTTTTGCAATCTGATGACCAACTACATGATGCGCAGTAGTTGCACCTGTTCCACAATAGATGGCCGCATGCATTTGATCGCTATAAAGCTGCGTAAAACGTCGGGCCAAAAACGACCCCATACTATGGCCAAAAAGTGTCAAAGGTAGCTCCTCCGTTTGCTGACGGACGGTATTAATTACCTCATAAACATCCTGTACTACACGATTAAATCCATCCTTTTCTGCAAAAAAACCATACAATCCATCATTTTGCGTCACCGTATTCCCATGCCCCCGATGATCATGTAGGGAAACAACATAACCTCCCGCACAGATCATTCGAGCAAATTCCTCATAGCGTCCGGAATGCTCTGCCATCCCATGCAAAATGTGAAAGTGCCCGATTGCCTTTTCAGCAGGCTTAAATGTTGTCACAAAAATCTCATGACCATCTGACATTGCAATAAATTGTTCATGTTTATCCAATCAAACCACCCCTTGTCCTGAGTTACATAACACGTTTAAACATTTTCTCGACTTCATATGACGAAAAATGAATGAGTACAGGACGGCCATGTGGACAGGTAAATGGATTATCTGCTTCACGTAAATCATGGATTAAGCGTTCCATTTGTTCCCTCGTGAGGAAGTGATTCGCCTTAATCGATTTTTTACAGCTCATCATAATCGCAGCAGCTTCACGTAGTTTTTTAATATCCGTCCGACGCGTTTTTAATACCTGTTCGATTAATTCCTCTATTATTTCCTGTTCTAAACCTTGTGGGAACCAAGTCGGATATTCACGTACAACAAAACTCGACTGGCCAAATTCTTCTAAATAAACGCCGACTTCCTCTAATGCATGACGATGCTCCATTAAATTAAGCGCTTCGTCAGCTGAATAATGGAAGGTTAAAGGTAATAACAATGCTTGGCGCTCATTTGGATTAACCTCGCCAACCTTTTCACGGAAGTACTCATATTTAATCCGCTCCTGGGCCGCATGCTGATCGATTAAATAAAAGCCATCTTCCATTTGCGCAACTATATACGTTCCATGAATTTGACCGACAACTTCTAAATCAGGGAATTTTTCCTTTTCCGTCATCATTTCTTCATCAGGTTCAACTGCAAATTCGTCTTCATAAGTTGGCGTGAATGACTCAGCAGGCTCGGAAATGATTATAGGTGAAGACATTTGCACTTCCAGCGGATTTTCTTCAACTGTCGGCTCCTCCGGTACTGCTGGGATAATAACTCGCGTATGCTGTACTGGATTTGGATAATTTGTTATTGGTGCAGGTCCTAGCTTAGTTGGCGGTACTTCTTCTGTTAACTGCTGTGCCAGGTCATGTAATTTTTGCTCATTTAGGGTCGGCTGTTTCTGCTTCCAAATTGATAATTGCTCACGATCGACACGTACTGGCTTTTCCTTTTTCTCTGCTAATGGGACTCGTGCAGTTGCTCGAATTGCTTGATTAATTGATTGCTCGATAAGCGATAACAGTTCAGGCTCCTTACTCAAACGAACCTGATGCTTCGCCGGATGCACGTTGACATCGGTTAATTGCGGATCTGCCTCAATATAAAGGACAGCGATTGGAAAACGCTCAATCGGTAAATACGTATGATACGCGTCCACAATGGCCTTTTGCACAAGGTAATGTTTGACCCAGCGACCGTTGACGAACAGAGAAATATAATTTTTGGAAGCGCGCGTCACTTCTGGCACTGTTGCATAGCCTCGTACTTTATAGTCATTGTTTTCACCTTGGAACGGAATCATTTTTTGCGCATTGAAATTCCCATAAATCGCACCAAGCACCTGTTGGATATTACCTCGTCCATTCGTGTTGAGCAGCGTTTGACCATTATGGACAAGCTTGATTGCCACACCTGGATAGCCAAGTGCAATACGATTTAAAAAATCAATCGAATGACTTAATTCAGTCTGCACTGTTTTTAAATATTTTAGGCGCGCAGGTGTATTAAAAAATAGCTGTGCTACCTTAATATCTGTGCCTTGTCTAAGCGGTGCGGGCTTTTCTTCGCGCACATGGCCGCCTTCTAAATAAAGCTCCAGACCACTTTCGCCATTTGACGTGCGCAGTGTTAATTTAGAAACCGAGGCAATAGAGGCAAGTGCCTCACCACGGAACCCAAGCGTACGTATCCGGAATAAGTCTTGCTCCTTTTCAATTTTTGAAGTAGCATGGCGGGCAAATGATTTTCGTGCATCCTCCTCGTCCATCCCACTTCCATTATCGATCACTTGAATCGAACTTAATCCTGCTTCTTCTAGAAAAACTTCAATCGAAGTACTTCCAGCATCAATCGCGTTCTCCACAAGTTCCTTGACGACTGAGGCTGGGCGCTCTACTACTTCTCCGGCCGCGATTTTATTCGACAGCCATTCGTCCATAATATGAATTTTACCCATTTAAATGCCTCCCTATTTATTCGATAAAAGTTTTTGTTGTAGCTCATATAACAGGGTCATCGCCTGAATCGGCGTCGTACCCATAACATTTAATTTCGATACCGCGTCCAAAACTTCTTTTTCTGCTGCTGAAATTTCTGGCGTGTTTACATCAAATAAAGACAGTTGCAGTGATGCGTCCTCGGCAATACTTTGCGCCTGAATCGGCGGCGTAGCAATTGCTTCCATTACTTCAGCTGGTGCTGAACTTATTGGCGCTTCTGCCTCATCTCGTTGCATAGAAACTTCAGAAATTGGCTGATAAGATGCCTTACCACCGTTATGCTGCTGGGCCTCAAATGATTCAAGTAACACACGTGCACGCTGTAAAATTTCTGCTGGCATATTGGCAAGTTCCGCCACATGTACACCGTAACTCTTATCCGCCGCTCCAGCCTTCACTTTATGCAGGAATACGACCTTACCGTGTTGCTCCGTCGCGCTAACATGGACATTTTTCAGTCGTGCCAATTCATTCTCTAAATCCGTCAATTCATGATAATGCGTAGAGAACAGCGTATTAGCGCCAATTTGCTCATGAATATATTCCATCATCGCCTGCGCTAAGCTCATTCCATCATACGTAGATGTCCCACGACCAATTTCATCAAAGAGCATTAAACTGTTTTTCGTGGCATGCGTAATAGCGTGCTGTGATTCAATCATTTCAACCATGAATGTTGATTGGCCTGCTGCTAAATCATCAGCTGCCCCAATACGTGTGAAAATTTGATCTGTAATTGGGAGTTCTGCTACTTCTGCAGGTACATAACAACCCATTTGCGCTAGCACGACAATAAGTGCAACCTGTCGCATATACGTACTTTTACCGGACATATTTGGCCCCGTAATGAGCATCATATTTTTTTCATCAGATAGTATACAATCATTTGGTACATATTGCTGTTTATTCAGCATTTTTTCAACTACTGGATGACGTCCATTAATAATGTTCAGCGCACGTCCCTCATGGAATGTAGGCTTTGTGAAACGGTATTTCTCTGTCACCGTAGCAAAGCTTACATACACATCAAGCTCACTTATTTCAGCTGCTAACGCTTGTACACGGGGAATAAACGTCTTTAACTGCTCACGTAATTCCACAAATAACTCATATTCTAACGCGAGGCTCTGTTCCTCTGCATTTAAAATTAGCGCTTCTTTTTCTTTTAACTCTTCGGTAATAAAACGCTCCGCATTGGCTAATGTTTGCTTGCGGTCATAGCGCGAGAGGTCTGCAGTCGCAAGATGTGATTTCGTGATTTCTATATAGTAACCAAAAATTCGGTTGTAGCCTATTTTTAAATTTTTTATGCCTGATAATTCACGTTCCTTCTGTTCAAGGCTCGCAATCCAATCCTTCCCATTACGCGAGGCATCACGGTATTCATCAAGGCGCTCATTAAAGCCATCGCGAATAACGTCACCCTCTTTAATTGAAATCGGGGGATGATCTGTAATTGCCGTAGCTAGTAGCTGTTCAATTGCTTCACATGGATCAAGTTTATTCCCTAGCTCTGCTAAAGACGCTTTACCACTCGATTGTAGTTTAGCCTTGATCGCTGGTACCTGACGTAAAGACTCACGTAATTGCGCTAAATCTCGCCCACCTACCGAACCAAATGCAACACGCCCTGCTAAACGCTCTAAATCATAAACCTGCTTTAATGCTTCCTGTAGCTCTTGACGCACAAAATATTCATCAAGGAGATCTGTTACAATGTCTAGACGTTGCTCAATCGCAGCGCGACTAGCTAACGGCTGATGTAGCCATTGCTTCAGCTTACGACCACCCATTGCCGTAACAGTTTCGTCGAGTAGCCATAATAAAGTGCCCTTTTGATCTGCACCACGAATTGATTGGATAAGCTCTAAATTGCGCTTTGAGTTCGTGTCGATGCGTAAAAAATACTTTGCCTCGCTATAAGTGAAGCTTTGAATATGTGAAAGTGAACGCATCTGCGTAAGTTCTACGTAGTAAAGAAGGCGTTTGGCCGTCGCTTGTAAGCTTACTGGCAAGGAATTAACATATCCAGTAGCCTTGTCATCTTGCATTTCATGTTCCTCAATCGATAAAACAATGCCTACATTGCTTGCCATCTCCGCAATCAGTAAGTACAGTTGCTCTGTTACGATACATTCGCGAATATTATAGGATTGAAGCTGTGCAATCAGCTGTTTTTCGGTACCTTCGATTAACTCTGCCTTTGCCTCACCTGTCGATACATCTAAATACGCAAGGGCAATTTCTCCAGAATCTAACTGCTCAGCGCTCGCTAAATAATGATTCGTCTTGCCATCAATTGTTTTACCTTCCATGATTGTCCCAGGTGTAATAAGCTGAACAACCTCACGCTTTACAACACCTTTTGCAGTTTTTGGATCCTCTGTTTGCTCGCAAATCGCAACTTTATAGCCCTTTGCAACAAGTGTTTCAATATATCCTTTCGCAGCATGATGTGGCACACCACACATTGGAATTGGATTATCTGTATTGCCTGCACGTGCAGTTAATGTAATTTCTAGAATCTGTGACGCTTTAATGGCATCATCAAAAAATAACTCATAAAAGTCACCTAATCTATAAAATAAAAAGGCGTCCTCGTATTCTTTTTTTACTTCTAAATATTGAATCATCATTGGTGTATATGTAATCGTCATACTTTCCCCTCGCTTAAATCGTTTGTGTATTCCATTATACCAAATGAAATGAAAATAGCGCCTTTCGGAATTATAGGAATTCTCAAAAGGCGCAAATATGAAATTATTTACTTTTTAACTTTATTCTCAGGTTTAAAGCGACGAAGAATCGGCATCAAATCTGTCACGACGACCACCTAAGCTTGATGAATCTTTCCAGCCTTCTGAACTTGACGAGCTTGACGAAGAGCTTGATGAGCTTTCTTCAAATTGCCATTCATCTTCAAATTCATTCTGATGAACCGTAATGGTTACCGTCGTATCTCCAATTACCTCGACTAAAAATTCTCTTTCTACAACGATTTCAAAGCAATCTCCATTGGATGTAATCGTAGCCTCAATACAATTAGGCTGTTGCAACACTTTTGTGCTTACCTCATTGGAATCACTACCATCTCCATCACGATAATGCAGTTTCACACGGTCTTTGTAGCTGACTGTTTCTGTATGAACTCCAGTTTTTGAATGGTTATTATAGGAATACCAAACATTAATATCATATTTCCCTTGAATATCGACAAACTTTCCATGCTTTTTAGCTGTATGATTATGATTAATCACCCAGCAACCTAAAATACTCGTAGGGACATTTGGTGCCTTTAAAATTTCCTTGCTTTCAGTCCTTTTTTTCCCTTTTGCTATGACGGCGCGTGTCACGATTTGACGAAGCCGTTTTACCATAGAAAAACCTCCTCCCGCTTTGCTCATTTTCAGTGTATGCCCAAGTAGTGGAGTTGGTGAAAGGAATTTCGGATCTAACTTAAAACTCCGTACCAAGCAAATATACGTTGCATCAATTCCGTATTCCTTTAATGAAAAATCTACAACAAAGGCAAATTCCCTTGCCATCCGGGAATAATGTGAGAGCTAGTCATTATTTTAGTACATCCTTTCTCACGAAAGGCGTTGATTGGAGCTCCGTGGGCCCGACGCGTTTCTGGGGGCACGGCTCCAACTAACTAATTCCCTGCCTTTACGGAGGCAGAGAATTAGTGGATTTTCCGCACGCGCTGATCCCCTGGAAGTCGCGGGCCCCCTCCGCTCCAATCAACGAGCACTGTCCAAGGTGAATTACCACATTTTAAAAACTTTACTTCACTAGCGTCGCATTAAAATAATTTATCACTTTATATAAAACTGAATTTTCTGTAATTAAAATTTATGCATAAAAAAATCCTTTATAATGTAGGGTGGTAGTAAACCATCCGAATCCAAAATAAAGGACAATCGCATGGATAATCTTATACGAAAAACATCATTTGAACAATGGTTTTCACCGATTTCTTCCACAAAACGAAGGCCTGCGTGCTGTCAGTAATACATTATTTTCAGACGACCTTCAAAAAGCAACAGATTTAGAATCAATTAGCTTTTCACAGTTAGGGCGTCG
>JAZLIT010000193.1:0-26599 GCA_045617525.1 Solibacillus sp.
TAATAAAACGACTTAGAATCGTGTTCCTTAAATGGCACGATTCTTTTTTATGGAGGGAAATAGTTATGTTTAATTATACAATTGCACAAGAAGGTATGACGGTAGAAGCGCTACTACGCGACAAATGGCGTTTAGGAAAAAAAATCGTTCACGAATTACGTATGGCCAAGGCTGTAACGTCAAATGGTGAGCCTGTTTTATGGAAAGAGCCTTTAGCAAAAGGTACGATTCTTAAATTTGAATTTGAAGGTTCTTCTTCTAGCTACGAACCGACAGATTTCTGCGACGTTACAATTCGCTATGAAGATGAGCATTGCTTAATCGTTAGCAAACCAGCTGGCATGCAAACACATCCAAATGACGAGTGGGACCGTAATACATGTATGAACCACGTAATGGCTTATGTTCAAGAAAAAGGCGGCGTTTATGCTGAGCATGTACACCGTTTAGATCAAGGCACTAAAGGATTATTACTTGTTGCCAAGCATCCGATTGCAAAATCAATTTTCGACCGTATGATTGAGGAAAAAACGATCACTCGTACGTATGCAGCTGAAGTACAAGGTAACTTACGTACGGATAGCGGTACTATTAATGAGCCTATCGGAAAAGACCGTCACCATTCAACGCGTCGTGTTGTCTCTGAAACCGGTCAACGTGCGATTACACATTATGAAGTAGTAAAACGTTTCCAAGGTACTTGTATCGTGCACCTAGTGCTTGAAACAGGTCGTACACATCAAATTCGTGTACATCTGGCGCATATCGGTCACCCAATTGTTGGAGATACAATGTACAATGCACGCCAAACTGCAGATTACTCATACGAGCTACACGCAATCCAATTACAATTCGAACATCCTTTCTTAAATGAAACAACAGTTGTAAAAGACGCATAAATTAAGCTCATAAATAAGCAAAGCCTCTCGAACATTCGCTCGAGAGGCTTTTTCATGCATTCAATTAAAAATCAAAATTATCCGGATCTGAACCAGTTCGATGGAATGTGTTTAGTGCTGTAATAGCCGCGACTTCATCCACAGCTAAAGCAAAATCGTAAACATTTAAATTGTCGACGATGCGTTCTGGTGTTATTGATTTTGGAATCACAATGTTGCCAATTTCTAAATGCCAGCGAATGACAATTTGCGCCGGTGTTTTGCTATATTTATCAGCTAACTCTTTAATAATTGGGTGTGTAAATACAATACCCGTTCCAAGTGGTGCCCATGATGTTACCGCGATATTATGCTGCGCACAAAACGCACGTAACTCATTTTGCGATAAAGAAGGGTGACACTCGATCTGATTGACCATCGGCAAAACATTCGCAGTTGCAAAAATCTCCTCTAAATGATGCTGGTGGTGATTTGAAACACCTGGCACACGAATTAGCTTTTCTTCATATAAACGCTCAATTGCCTTGTATGTATCCGCTAGCTGCTGTTTCGGCCAATGCGTTAAATATAAATCTAAATAGTCTAAGCCAAGCTTTTTCAACGAAACCTCAAATGCACGTAGCGTATTATCATAGCCTTGATCTGCATTCCAAACCTTTGTTGTGATGAAAAGTTCCTCACGTGCAACGGATGAAGCTTTAATCGCTGCGCCAACCGCCTCTTCGTTTTGATAAATAGCAGCTGTATCAATCGCGCGGTAGCCCGCTTTAATCGCCTCTGTAACACCTGTAAACGCAACATCATGTTCCTTCATACGGAATACCCCGTAGCCTAAGCGTGGCATTTCAACTCCGTTTGCTAATGTGATTGTTTTTGAAATTGTCATGTCTATTCCCCTTTTCTTTTACTTAAAAATCAAAATGGAAGCTGTCTGGATTTTGCCCAAAACGCTTATTCTGATTTAATGTATCCAATGTTTTCATATGCAATTCCGATAATTTGAAATCAAAAATTTGCGCATTTTCCTCAATTCGATGTGGTGTTACTGATTTTGGAATCGTAACGATACTATGCTGATAATGCCAGCGAAGTACGACCTGTGCGGCTGACTTCCCGTACTGCCTACCGATTTCTATGATTGTCTCGTCCTGTAAAACCCCTCCACGCCCTAAAGGTGACCACGCTGTTATTGCAATATTATTCTCTTGGCAAAATGCACGTAATGGCTCTTGTGATAAATAGGGATGTAGTTCAATTTGATTGACCATTGGCTGAATGTTCGCTGTCGCCAATAATTTTTGAAGATGTGGTTCATGGTGATTTGAAACACCCGGCACACGAATAAGCTTTTCATCATAGAGGCGCTCAATTGCGCGATACGTCTCCATAAATTTATCTGCAACTGGCCAATGTGTTAAATATAAATCTAAATACGCTAAATCTAGTTTTTTTAATGACGTTTCAAACGCCCGTAATGTTTGATCATAGCCTTGATCGCTATTCCAAACCTTAGTGGTAATAAAAAGTTCCTCGCGTGCAACGTCCGAGTGGCGAATGGCCTCACCTACCTCTTCTTCATTATAATAAAGAGCAGCGGTATCGATTGCGCGGTAACCAATTGAAATTGCCTTTGAAATAGCTTCAATTGTCTCTTCTTTATCCGTCATTTTATAGACGCCAAGCCCTATGTAAGGCATTTCTACACCGTTTATTAAACGTTTCTTACTATGCAAATTTATCTCAATCACACACCTTTCTGAATAATATTATTATAAAGCTTATTACAACTTTTTTCGAAATATATTTAATTAGATAAAAACGTTTGCAATTTACCTTATAAACGAATAATATATAAAACGTCGTGAAAATTGTTCGTGTTTTAGAAAGAAGGTCAATTATGTTTAAGTTAAAAGAAAATAACACTTCAGTGAAAACTGAAATGCTTGCTGGACTTACAACATTTTTAACAATGGTTTACATTGTTATTGTAAATCCAAGTATATTAGCCAATGCTGGTGTTCCAGTCGATCAAGTCTTTCTAGCAACGATTATCTCAGCAGTTATCGGTACATTATGGATGGGATTATTCGCAAACTATCCAATCGCGATTGCTCCTGGTATGGGTTTAAACGCATATTTTACATATGCCGTTGTCCTTGGATCGGATGGTAAAATAGATTACCTTACTGCTTTTGGTGCCGTGTTCGTGGCAGGTATTATCTTTATTATTTTAAGCTTAACTCCATTTAGAGAAAAATTAATTTCAGCAATTCCTGAAAATTTAAAATTAGCAATAACGGCCGGTATTGGTCTATTCATCGCATTTATCGGTTTACGTATGTCTGGCTTAGTAATTCCTCACGAAGCGAACTTACTTGCACTGGGCGACTTACGTTCTGAGTCAGTTGTTTTAACGCTTGTAGGCCTTACGATTTCCATTATTTTAATGGCTCGTAATGTAAAAGGTGCATTATTCATCGGGATGTTCGCAACGGGTGTTATTGCATTCTTCACAGGCAACTTAAAGATCGACAAAGTAATGTCAATTCCTTCATTACCTGAAGGGGTTTTAGTTTGGAACCCTATTGCAGCAATTGGTGATGTAATTTCATACGGCTTATATGGCGTTGTCTTTTCATTCATTTTAGTTACTTTATTCGATACAACAGGGACAATGGTTGGTGTAGCGAAACAAGCTGGTTTAATGAAAGACGATAAATTACCTCGCGCTCGCGCTGCTCTTTTAGCAGACTCAGTTGCTACAACTGCTGGTTCAATGTTTGGGACGAGTCCAACAACAGCCTTTGTAGAATCATCTTCTGGTGTTGCTGCTGGTGGTCGTACAGGTTTAACATCTGTCACTGTTGCTATTTTATTTATTGTTGCTTCACTTTTTGGGCCGTTAGTGGCTTCATTATCCGGGGTTTCTGCTATTACTTCTCCAGCATTAATTATCGTTGGTAGTTTAATGATCGGTGCTGTAAAAGGAATCAAATGGGACAACTTTGATGATGCATTCCCTGCATTCCTAGTAATTTTGGCAATGCCTATGACTTCTAGTATTTCAACTGGTATTGCGGTTGGTTTTATCACATATCCTCTACTTAAGGTTGTACGCGGTAAAGCAAAAGAAGTTCACCCACTGCTCTATATTTTTGCAGTACTATTCTTCATCCAGCTCGTATTTTTACCACATTAAATTTACCTTTTAGACATTCCCGCAAATTGTGGGAATGTCTTTTTTATTTTCGGTTAAAAAAATAGCAAATAGCTTAACCTTATGAAATACGTGCATACTCGTCACTGAATTGAGCGATTCATTTTACATTTATTTGTAGTAATGAATAAATTTATCAGCTATAATAAAGTAGATTTTATTCCATGAGGAGGGTACTTCCATGAAATTAATATTAATTCTTGGTGTAACGGTTGCGTTCCTTATAGCTATGTTTACTGCTGGATACGATACCAAACCATCTATTAAAGATCGTAGCTAAGAGCCTTTTCTCTAGCTAAGGACATTCGAGAAAAATTCGAATGTCTTTTTTATTTTTATTTCTTGTTGACAACTTTAGTATTATTTTGTATATTTAACTTACTTAAAGTAAGTAAGTGAAAAATAATAATCAAAAGGGGATTTATATTATGACAAACACATTCCATCAAAAACCAAACATGTACGTTTCCCATGTTCAATTAAAAGTATCAAATTTAGAACGTTCATTACAATACTACACAACAACAATTGGCTTTGACGTTTTACAAAATGAAAACGGAATTGCTTATTTAACTTTCGACGGTAAAACAAGCCTTCTATCATTAGTAGAAGTTGAAAATGCGTTACCACTGCAAGGTGGCTCTACAGGTTTATATCACTTTGCGCTATTACTACCTTCTTTAAAAGATTTAGGCAATATTGTGCAGCATTTCGTTGAAAACAATGTTCGAATTGGCGCATCAGACCATTCTGTCAGCCAGGCGTTATACTTAAATGATCCTGACGGTAATGGTATCGAGATTTATGTTGACCGCGAAGATTCAAATTGGAAATGGGATAGCCGTGATGAAGTTCATATGACAACTGATCAACTTGACTTCACACCCGTTTTAGCAGCTGCTGACGGCTCTTGGAATGGCCTACCTGAAGGAACTGTAATGGGTCATATTCATCTATCTATTAGCAGTATTCCTGCTTCACAAGCTTTCTACACTACAGTATTAGACTATGACACAGTATTGCATTATGGTGGTCAAGCTCTATTCATTTCAACAGGTCGTTACCATCATCATATCGGTCTGAATACTTGGCAAAGTAACGGGGGCTCTCCTGCACCAGAAAATGCAGTTGGCTTAAAATCATACACAATTGTATTAAAAGACGAAGCCTATGCAGAGCAAGTAAAAGCCAACTTACTAGAACAAGGCTACACTGTAGAACAATTTGATGAGGCGCCTGCATTTGGCGGTGCACAGCAATTTTCTGTTGTAGATCCAAACGGTATTCGTATCATCTTCACAATCGAAGGTTAATCAATATACTATGCAAAAAGGCATCTCCGCAATTAAGGGAGATGCCTTTCATTTATTTCAGCCCAGGATACCCTTGCTGTCTTAATGCTTCATAAATTACAATCGCTGCGGTATTTGATAAATTCAATGATCGTACGTGATCACTTTGCGGCAAACGTAAGCACATATCGCGTCGCTCATAGGCAAAGTCCTTCGGTAAGCCCGTCGTTTCACGTCCGAACATGAAGTAAATATCACGCGCAGTATCGCTAAAATCATGTGTTGTAAATGGCTCTTCACTATATGTCTCGATTAAATATAAATCGCCATCTTTACTGTACGTAATAAAATCTTCTAATGAATCATGATACACCACATTCACATGCTCCCAATAATCTAGGCCCGCACGCTTCAGCATTTTATCATCCGTAGAAAAGCCTAATGGACGAATTAAATGTAATGATGTATTGGTGCCTGCACAGGTACGTGCAATATTTCCTGTATTAGCAGGTATTTCTGGTTGATATAAAACAATATGATTTGGCAAAAATTTTCCTACTCTCTTAATTAGTGGTGAATGCGAGCCCTTTTTGAATTTCTTCAATTACCTCTGCATCCTGTTCTTTTACAAGTGCTTCATTTAAAATGGCCGCCGCACCTTGCGCGTTAATCTTGCCAATTGCCCAAGCAGCTGTCCCGCGAATTACCGGACGTTCATCCCTCTTCAATAGTTCAATAAGTTCTGGCAATGCAGACTCCTCTTTAAAATGAGCAAGCGCTAAAATGGCATTACGTTGAATTGGCTTCTTACCGCGCCAAGACCCTGACACATGTCCAAATTTCGCCTTAAACTCTTTATTTGAGATCGTTAATAATGGCTTTAATAAAGGCTTTGCTAGCTCCGGATCAGGCGTAAATTCATCATGAATAAAATTAATCTTCCCTTTATTTTTAGGACACACCGTTTGGCACGTATCACAGCCATAAAGGCGATTTCCGATTTTCGTGCGGAACTCCTCTGGTAGCATTGTTTTTGTCTGCGTTAAAAAGGCGATACAGCGCTGTGCATTTAGCTGTCCAGGCGCTACAATAGCCCCCGTAGGACAAACATCGATGCAAAGGTTACAATCCCCACACTGGTCCTCCATCGGCTCATCTGGCGCAAATGGGATATTCGTCATCAGCTCGCCTAAATAAACATATGAGCCAAACTCTGGTGTGATAATGGAGCAATTTTTCCCGCTCCAGCCAATGCCTGCACGCTCTGCTACGGCACGGTCAGCAAGCTCTCCTGTATCTACCATCGATTTGAACTTCACATTTGGAACATGCAATGTTAACCATTGCTCCAATAGCTGCAATCGCTCACTCACTGCTGTATGATAATCGACGCCCCACGACGCACGGCAAAATATACCGCGACGCTCACCCTTCTTACCTGTCGGTGCATTTTCCATTCTTGAAGGATATGCAAGCGCAATTGCTATAATACTTTCCGCATCATCTAGTAATTTTAACGGCTCCGTTCTTAGCTCCACATCCGACTCTTCAAAGCCAGATTGATAGCCTAACTCTTGCTGACGACGCAAAATATTTTTCAACTCATCAAAAGGTGCAGCTGTCGTGAATCCAATTTTATCGATGCCAATTGATTTTGCATAGGCAATCAATTCTTTTTGTAGCTCTATCGTATTCATCCTACACCCCATTCCTAACCATGCTATACTTATTTTAAAAACGAGTAGGTGTTTTTATGCGAATTACATTAAACCGTTCGCTCGCTTCAAATATTCATCAATTTAAAATTGGCCTCATTTATTATAACAAAATAGTCGTCGAAGAATCTCCTCAAATGATTAAAGGCCGGATGCAGCTCTATCAGGAAAATCTCTATATCGAAATGCAGGATCAGCCTGTCACAGAACGTGCTGGCATTGCCGAGTGGCGCAATCTGTGGAAAGAGCTAGGTGCTGATCCAAATCGTTACCGTCATTCAGCGGAAAGCCTATTACGCCGAATCGCCAAGCAAAACTATTTAACACCCTTCCACTCTGCTGTCGATTTGAATAACTTCTTTTCACTGCAATATGAAATGCCAATTGGAATTTATGACGTCGCAAAATTAGACGGAGACATCGAAATTACATTAGGCGACGAAGAAACTGGCTACGAGGGCTTAAATGGACGCTATAATTCATTAAACAACATTTTATATAGCCGCGATGCAACAGGACCATTTGGTAGCCCCTTCGTCGATTCAGCACGAACAGCCGTTACCGAGCAAACAACCTCGGCCCTACAAATCTTTTATTTGCACCCTTCACTTTCTGAAGAGGCAAGCTTAAAGCTGCTGAATTCTGCTGGTAATATGTTTACGCAAGTAAGTGGTGGCGATTATTCTCTAGCCCTTTTAACTGGGGATAAAATAGTATCGGAATTTTAAAGACGTAAAAAAATAGCATGGGGAGCCATTACTAGGTTTTCCATGCTATTCATTTATAATTGGAAACCAAATAAAAAAGCAATTTACCTGTCTCCAAGTAAATCACTTTTCTCTCTACTCTATATTGTCGTAGATCACTCTACACCGGGTAAAATTAGAAGGATCTTATTATCTGCATCTAATTGTGCTTCTACACCTAATGGAATTGCAATATTCGGCTCACAATGCCCAATTCTGAAACCACTTACTGTTGGCTTATTAAATGGCTTAATAAAACTTTCAATTAAATCATATACATCTTGTTCTGTCTCATCTTCCTTCAGATGTGTAAAGCTACCTAGAATAAATCCAGCTGCTTGCTCTAATTTGCGCGCAAGTCTTAGCTGATTCATCATGCCATCCACTCGCTGCAAATCTTCTCCGACATCTTCTAGTAGCACTATTTTATCTTTTAAATTAATTTCAAACTTCGTCCCTAGCGAACTGACCATTCGATTTAAATTACCACCAGTTAACTCCCCGCGCACAGTTCCATTTACAACTGTATTTAATGGTGAAATCGATTCACTATACTGAATTTCCATTGGCTGAAATAACTGTAGGAACATTTTTTTCGATAATTCATCTAAAGGCTCATCCCCGCGCGATAACATCGGACCATGGAACGTCACTAAATCTGAGTATTCATTTACTACCGTATGCAAATACGTAACGTCCGAAAAGCCCCAAATAATTTTAGGATTTTCCTCAATTAAAGGATAATTAATCTTATCCGCTAAACGTCCAATTCCATATCCACCTCGAACGCAGAATATCGCTTTAATCTCAGGATCCTCAATCATCTCATGCAACGCATTTAGTCTTTCCTCATCTGTACCCGCTAAATAACCATCATAAGCTGCAATTGTAGGACTAAGTTTATATTTCAAGCCAAGTGATTCAATCACCTCGAGCTTCATTGGCAGTTCTTCCATTTTTACCGGACTACTTAATGCGATAACTCCAACCGTATCACCTTGGCTAAGTCTTTGTGGACGCTTTTTCATAACAGCCTCTCCTCCAATATGTATTGTATTTCTATCTTAACATACTACGAAATCATAAAGCCTTTCATTCCAAAAATACGTAAGAGAAAGCATTTATTTTAATATCTTGCTGCTAACACTTGCACTATTCGCACACGAAACCACGCTATATTATTAACAATAGGTGCATAAACATTTATTAAATAAAGCCAATAATTAAATGACGCATATAATGAAGTTGCACCTCTTATTTGAAGCGAAAGTCCAAAATCGGCTTACGCTTCATTCAGTTAGACCTCTAGCTTTTATTTTTTACTAAAAGCTGTTGCATTTTATTATCAGCTTTTAGTAATACTTCTTTTATTTGTTTAATATGATTTTCTTTTTGTACCATCTGCTCATATTTTTCTTTGAATCTCATTTTTATTTGGACAAGATTTTGAATTTCTTCTTTTGTCAGTTTTTCATTTTGATCCGTATTTTGTGACCACTCAAAAAGCATCTTGATTTCTTGCAGTGAAAATCCAGTTTGTTTTAATTTTAGTATGGTTTCAATAATTACTACGTCTTGTTTGTTATACTCTCGATGCTTGTTTTTAACTTCTGGATGTAATAAATTTATTTTTTCGTAATAACGGATTGTATCTTTACTAAGACCAGTGCTTATTGCAAATTCGCCAATTTTCATGCGTATCACCTGCTATTTTATAAATTTATAAACCAATAAGACAATTATACAATGAAAAATGAAACGAATGATATGATGACTGTAAGTAAGTCGCCCCTTTGTGCGTCTTCCTTCTACAAATGCTAATATATGTAGCAGTGCAAATGCAACAATCAACAATATAAACATCCATCCTTTATTTGATATAAGAATTATAATGAGCATACCTACTGAGACGACAACAACTAAAAATGTTTGTATTTGAAACCCCACTTCTTTCAATTGCTTCATTCCTGCCATTCCTAATAACACTGCATATAACCCAATTAATATATATAAGCTGATTGCCATTTTCACCACTCCATTCTATTATTACTTTTACTTTAAAAGATGGAGTTAACTCCATGTCAATAAAAAACGAAAAACAAAAAAAGCCTATTTTAATTCATAGACTGTTTGTTGCATTGCGTTAAAAGATAAAAGTAGGCTTTGTATACACAATTTTATTCTAAAATCCCATTTGTGGAGCATTGCTCAAATGCCACCTAACCGTTGTTATGTCTGAATTTTAATAAACGTGAATAAAAAACTGGATAAACATTGTTCCAACCAAAAAGCCACAAACGCTGATGTAACAACGTTCGTGACTTTTTGATGTATTCCCAAACTTTGATTTGGTAACGTTATTTTGTATGGTTTATTCAAGAATCTATTTGAACAAATTGTTTTTCGTAAATTTCTAATTCTTTTTCGCACTCTAATAAAAAGCTTAAATTCATATTACTTTGATTTTTAATATTTTCAAAAATTTCGCGCATTATCTTAGGGTAAGATCGAGCTTCGTCATTGATATCTAATTTTCTAACTAATTTTTTGATAGTTAATTTATCATATTGCTGACGTTGAAGATATTTTAAGTTAAGAATCCAAAGTTTAATTAAATGATGTATAGGATTATTAATAAATTTGCTAGAAGACTTATTTAGTGAATTTGAAATAAATTGCACATCAATATTCCAAAAAATAGAGGTGTTTTTAAGATAGAAAGTTACAATATACTCATTAGGCATTAAACTGGTAGCCCAATCAAAAAACTCCATTTCGAAAAGGTTATCAATCCTTTGCAAAGTAAGGGTAGCAAATGTTTCTATATCAGAAAATGACCCCTCAATAAGCAAATCAATATCAGAAAATCGGTCCGTGTTGCCCGATACTATGCTACCTCTTAATGTGAAACTATTAACTTCCGGTAATTTACCTAAAAAATTCAATAATTCTTGTATTAGTTCTTTTCTTTCTAGATTCAATTAATTCACCTCTATATGGACTCTTTCAATCTAAGTATTTATTATCTTTTATTTTAGCTCCCAAAGCGGTGTTTTGGGAACGATATTGGTTAGAATTCTTCCGGAACTATCAGTTGAAAATGTAGATCTCACTTATCTTCTGATATTGGTTTACTTACCTCATCAATAGAATCTATACTACAAGCTCCAAATCTCAAAAAATTCCTCTTAGCTTGATATAGACAAACTGTATAGTATAAAAAGCTTCCAAACAAAGATTTGAGCACTTCGCTATAAATCCATATAAATCGGACTAGATCCCACTAAATAAGTTGAAACGAACAACTCTAGAAGGGTTTTACTTCAATAAAAAATGTAGAAAAGCCTTTCTTCAACATCTGCCATCAATTTTTATTTATATTTTCCTGTATCCATGAACGTAATTTTTCTGCATAAAAGGGGCGATCATCTGGCATTGTGTAGTTACCTGTTGTCATGTAAAGATTATCACCTGTATATCTTGGGTAGACATGCAGGTGGTAATGCCACACATCTTGATTTCCCGCAGGCTCATTATGCTGCCTTGTCGAAATGCCATCACAATGATATGTATTTTTCATTGCCAGTGCTGCTAATTGAGCAACACGATGAATTTCAGCAGCCATTTCTGCTGGGAGTTCATACATATTTTCAAAATGATCATTTGGCACAACTAAAACATGTCCTTTATTGTTGGGCCACCATTTACTTGCAATAAACGCAGTGACATGTTGATTTTGATATATGATGTCTCTTTGTTTTGTGCCATTATTTTGTTTTTCTTTACCTGAAACAATTCGACAAAATGGGCACTCATAATCATCTGGCAAATGTGAATACAACTTAATGACCTCCAAATCAATTTCTCTCTTATCAGTAAAATTAATTCATTTCCTGAATTAACTTATCTATTATTTCACCCCACCAAATACAGCTAATTCAAACCATTTAAAGTAGCATTCGGCATGACGATAACCTAGATCTCGTAGCCATTCTACTTGAATATCTACTCGCTCTAAAATGTTATCATCTTTATCTGGGCGACTATGGTACTCTTTCGCTATTTCATCGACAGTAGAGCCGTTATACGTCGCCAAATGATGAATAAATTGTTGGTCATACAACGCTTCTAATTTAGATGTAGCAGATGCTGTATGCTCGATATTGATAAAAACACCACCTGTTTTTAATAACGAATAAACTTCTGCATATAATTCTTTCTTTTTGTCGTGTGGTAAATGGTGAATTGCAAATCCTGATACAATACAATCAACTGAATTTGGTTTTGCATAAGTAAGTAAAGACTCACTAAAATCTCCGTGAATGACCGTGCTTTGATGCTGATAAGCTACTAGATTTTCGATTGCTTGTTCTACCATGGGCTGTGAATGGTCAATAAATAACGCCTGTGCTTCTGGATATGTATCAAGAAGTACTTTCCCTAAAAAGCCGTTTCCACAGCCTAAATCAATGATACTTTTGACGTCAGATGTGAAATGTCCAATAACTTGGAGCATAACATTGATTTGTTCTGCACCAAATGGAATACCACCTCTTACTTGCTCTAAATAATGCTGTGTAACATCTTGTCTTTGCCATTGCGTTTGTTCCATCGTTTTTCCTCCTTAAAAATAAAAAAACTCCATCTCAGGTAAAGAGACGAAGTTCGATTCGCGGTACCACTCTAATTGGTTAAAATTATAATTAACCCACTTATACTATAACGGTAGCTGCCGTCTATACCTACTAATTTCAGCATAAATACTCCTGGACGAGTTCGGGAATTTATTGACTGTTTTCCACCAACCAACAGCTCTCTAAACAATAAGTGTTCCTTACTATTTCCAATCAACGTAATTTTGTATTATTAAAATAATACAATAATTAGAATTATTTGTAAATAATATTATAGGTTAAGTTTGCAAACTGTGGTTTGGGTAGGTTGTATTACGACGCTATTAAATACTGCTGCTTTAAATTATGACTTCTGAATTAATAACAAGATTAATAATTAGATTGGTTCTTTCTATAATGTTTCAACGATTGCTCTCTACGATCTTTCATCACTTTACGTTTGCCATTGCATACGCACTGCACACGCCACCTGTAGACTTTTTTGTGTAAATAGTAGTGACCGTAAAATAAAAAAAACTCCACAGAATGAACTGTGAAGTCGTTTGCTTTTGATACCGAAAATGGGACTCGAACCCACACGCCTCGCGGCAACGGATTTTGAGTCCGTCGTGTCTGCCATTCCACCATTTCGGCAAATAAGTTGGAGCGGAAGACGAGGTTCGAACTCGCGACCCCCACCTTGGCAAGGTGGTGTTCTACCACTGAACTACTTCCGCATGTGCTGTAAGAATTTTTATTCTGACAAGTTATTATTAAATTAATTGGTGCGGGTGAAGGGAGTCGAACCCCCACGCCTTGCGGCGCTAGATCCTAAGTCTAGTGCGTCTGCCAATTCCGCCACACCCGCAGCAGACAATATAAAACTGGTGAGCCATGAAGGACTCGAACCTTCGACCCTCTGATTAAAAGTCAGATGCTCTACCAACTGAGCTAATGGCTCTCTAAGTGGTGCCGGCGAAAGGAGTCGAACCCTCGACCTACTGATTACAAGTCAGTTGCTCTACCAACTGAGCTACACCGGCAATTTATTAAAATGGTGGAGGATGACGGGCTCGAACCGCCGACCCTCTGCTTGTAAGGCAGATGCTCTCCCAGCTGAGCTAATCCTCCAAATCACTAATCCTATTTAAAAACCGGACAATAAATAGTTTAGCATAAGTAATTCTTCAAAACAAGCACTTTTTATGTATATTTTCTACTTTTATGTAAAATAGAAAAGCTTCCAACCGGATTTGAACCGGTGACCTCTTCCTTACCATGGAAGCACTCTACCTACTGAGCTATGGAAGCATAAAAATGGCTCCGAAGGTAGGACTCGAACCTACGACCAATCGGTTAACAGCCGATTGCTCTACCACTGAGCTACTTCGGAAAGATTAAATGGCCTTTATTTCCTACTCGATTATAATAGCCAATAAAAAATCTATTTATGCTATTATTATTTTTTCGCTTCATTTTTTTGGATAAATTTAAGGACATCATAATAAATGGAATGGATTAGTTCTCCTTAAATAAAAAGTAAAAGGGAAAGAATACCCCACCTATAAAGTCTAATTATAATTAGTTAGTTTTTACGGGCACCTAATTAATCTCAACTCATATAATGGTTGGAATAAATAAAAAAGGTGGGAATAAATTGTTTTATCATATCAAAGAATTACAATATCATGCAAAGCCTGAAAGACCGGATCCATTATTTGCGAAACAATTACAAGAGATTCTAGGTGGGCAATTTGGGGAAATATCTGTTGCCTTACAATATCTGTTTCAGGGTTGGAGTGTTCGTGGAAATGAAAAATATAAAGACTTACTAATGGATACTGGGACTGAAGAATTAGCACATATAGAAATGATTGCTACAATGATTGCAAGGTTATTAGAAGGAGCTCCTGTTGGGGATTTAGAGGTCGCTGCGAAAGACCCTATAATTGGTGCAATTCTCGGTGGTATGAACCCACAGCATGCGATTGTATCTGGACTTGGCGCTATGCCAGCGGATAGTGTAGGAAATCGTTGGACAGCAGATTATATTATAGCAAGCGGGAATTTACTTGCGGACTTTAGAGCAAATTTAAATGCAGAATCTCAAGGCAGATTACAAGCAGTTAGATTATATGAAGCAACTACTGATCGTGGCGTAAAAGATATGCTATCCTGGTTAATTGCAAGAGATACTATGCACCAAAATCAATGGATCGCAGCTATTAAGGAGCTAGAGGCAAAAGAAAACGTTATAGTTCCAAGCACATTCCCACGTGAGTTTGAAAAGCGCGAAGTATCTCATGTTTTATTTAATTTCTCAAGAGGAGACGAAAGTGCTACAGGTAGATGGGCTCATGGACCAAGCATGGATGGAGAGGGGCAATTCCAGTACGTTCAGCAACCACTACCACTAGCACCAATTCCAGTTTTAAAACCTGCCCCAGCTTATATTCATGACACATTACCTTTAGATCCGATTCCTCCAAGTTTTTGTTAATATTCTATTTAATTAGCTATTTTTTTCTTTCATAAAGCCTTTTTTATAGATTTTTTTAGAAACATTTCTTTTTCTATCGTTTTCTAACGGTTTCTAAGAAATAAAAAAGCGCCTCAAATCCTTGATGCAAAAGGATTTGAAGCGCTCTATAGTTGATTCAAACTTCTTCTTTCTAATCTCGATACGTCACAGGAGGGATTCGCGCCCCCCGTAGATTGAGACATCATTTACTGTGCCTTTGAATCTATTTCAATCTATATTTTTCATCTAGCGAGCGGACTAAAAAAACTGCGAACTGCTCTCTTTTAATGGTAGAATTCGGTTCAAATTTGGTAGCTGTTACACCATCTGTAATGCCTGATGCATACAACCGGGCAACTGAGTCAGCAAACCACTGGTCTTTTACATCTGTAAATGGATGACTGCTAGATGGTGCTGGGAAACTGTATATTCTTTGTAATACTGAGGCCATTTCACTTCTTGTCAGTATTCTATTAGGTTCAAATTTTTTAGCAGAAGTACCCTTAAAATATCCTTCATCAACCGCTGTAGCAATTTCATTATAATATGGATAATCTTTTGGAACATCCGTAAATCCAGGATTTGGTCGATTTGCTGCTAGCGAAACATTCTTTGCACGATTAATTAATAATACGGCCTGCCAACGTGTTAAACCTTCCCCTATCCCAAATCTATCTTGTCCTACCCCTTTTAAAATGTCTCTTTCAGCTAAATAATATATTTCCTTATTAGCATAATGATTGGTTGGTACATCTTTAAATGTGAGATTCGGTATTGGCATTGGCGCCGGTATTGAAGGTGAGTAGTTTAAATAACTTGATGCTATATACCCCTCTGTCCCGTCATTTCTTTTCACAGGATACCAAACAAAATGGTTGTTCTTCGATACTTTGTCATATTCAAAAGGGCCCGTAATGGTAACAATTTCGCCTTCACGCAAAGTACCCTTAGAAGGACTATCCGTAGTAGTAGGTTTTGGCCTAATAGTTACATTAGTAGTTGCACTAACTTTTTGATTTGTTTCAAAAATATGCTTTGATTTCGTTAATGGTAAGTCAAAATCATAGTTCATCTCTGCAAATTTAATATTTTCACTGCTGTTAGATTCATATTGAAAATTTTCGCGTGAAAAAGGCAGCTCTGTTAAGTCTATTAAACCCAATTCCTCAATGATTTTGAGAATTCTTTCTTGATAGGCATTTGTATTTCTTTCACCAGTTGCTTGGACAATTGGACTATTTACTGGCTTAGTTCCGTTATAAGCCATGATAGCGAAGTACCAATGCTCCAACACATCTCGTTCCCCACCGTTGATGCTAGGTAAATCCTTCCGCTCATACATACGATTTAGAATTTCTACACCAGCCTGTATATTATAGAAAACATCGTTTTTCAGTCTCTCTAGATCATAGCTGGCTTGATTGGTAATCTGCATAATCCCAATTCCACTATCAGCTGTCACAATCGCTTCACCATTTTTATCGAAATGACGCCAATTCCCACTTTCACCTTCAGCTATTGCCTTCACAACTTCAGGAGGAACATCATAACTCAGTGCTGTTTCGGTTAACAAACAGTTCATTGTGGAAAAATCAGGGTTTACTTTCGATACCGAATCATATTTACATGTATTTGTAATATCATTAGCTAATACATTTTTATCTAGATTTATAGATAGAGAGAAGGCACCGATTGCCATAACACCAATCAATGGTATCAATATCTTTTTCATATCTAACTATTACACTTCCTTTCAAATTATCTTAAGTTAAAAGTATCCAGATTCATGTTATCATAAACCCAATAATTGGAACAGGGGTAATATTCTTTTATTCAACAGGACCCGATTGAGGCTTTACTTTCTTGAATTAAAGTTAGTTGAATAAATCAAAATGAGATGTGTCATTAAATTTATTTACAACATTTTGCTGAAAACTATTTTGACTTAGAACTGTAATACCACCTACTGACGAGGAAAAGTATGCATTAACTATCATTTCTGGTTCAAAGTTCATCCACCAAGCAAGTATGTACCCCAAAGTTCCTCCGTGTGTGACAATCAACAGGTTTTTATCCTTATCCGATTCATATATCCTATCCATGCTATCGCAAACCCGACTATAAAATTGTCGCCAACTCTCACCCTCTTGAAATTCCTGATGATCTAAATCAAATCCACTCCTTGTTAAGGGTTTTCTATTTGCTCTTGCCCAATCCTTTGTTTTCCCTGCCGCAACACCAGTATTTATTTCACGTAGTCCTTTATCTTGAATGACATCTAAACCTAATTGTGTTCCAACTATCTCTGCTGTTTGTGACGCTCTCATTAAATCAGAAGAATACAAGGCATAAACATTATTATCTACAATTCCTTTTAATTTCTGGCCTATAGTTTCTGCTTGTTTTCTACCTAATTCAGTTAAAGAAGTATCTGTCCATCCACCTGACATATTATTTATATGATGCTCTGATTGACAATGCTGTATCAAAATAATGTTGCTCATTCCACTTTCCCTCCCTTGAAGTAAAGCCCCCGTGCAGATTAATAAATGATGATGCAAAAATTTAAGAAATCTACAGTTTCAGGACTAAACTGCTTTTTGTGATTTAAAATAGATAAATAATACAGAAGTAATTGATGAACTTTTCAACAATTGATATACAAAAATTGCAAATAAATGAACGACTATACTCACTATTAAATTCAAAAATATAATAAATTCAGGTACTAAACCTACCATAGCTGCAGAAGGATTTTCATAATCTTCCAACATATAATCCATATACTTCTCAAATTGATCACTTTTAAATATGTACACGGCACAAAAATAACTCGAAATAACCCCCAAAGCTAAATAAATAGCTGGTTTAACTAACATAGACAGCAACACCTTTCCTCCCCTATAACTACAAGACGAACCCTGCCTAGATGAAGTTCAATAATTCTTCGTTGAAGAAGAAAACTTCCGCACAATCTCTTTTGTCCTTACTTCGTTAAAGAAAGTCACTTCTCCTTCTCGAACAAAACTGCCCCCTGTCATTAAATAAATCGAGAAGGCAGGTGATTTGAATAAACTATTTTGATGTTGACTAACTAAATCTACCGGTGTGATTTAGTGTGCAATGAAATAAAATATGTAAAATAAATCTAATAAATGTTCACAAAAAAGTGGATTCGCGAAAACTTACTGTTTTCACAAATCCACTTTTTTCTATCTTCAATTAATCGAAGTCAATAATTACTTTTAACGCTTTTTCTTTAGAAGCATTTTGGAATGTATCGTACGCTTTTAACACATCTTTAAAATTGAATGTATGTGTCACTAAATCATCGACGTTGATTTTATCAGTTGCTAGTGTTTTTAATAGCATAGGCGTTGAAGAAGTTGATACAAGACCCGTTGTAATTGTTACGTTTTTGATCCATAAATCTTGTAATTGTAAGTCTACAGATTTCCCATGTACACCCACGTTCGCTAAGTGAGCGCCTGGAGCTAAAACTCTTTGGCAAATGTCAAATGTTGCTGGGAATCCAGCTGCCTCAATTGCTACGTCAACACCACGACCACCCGTTATATCCATAATTTCTTTGATAGCTGCTGCAGAATCTTTTGAGATGACAGTGTGAGTTGCACCAAACCGTTTTGATTCCTTTAAACGGTTTTCATCTAAGTCCACCATGATGATTTTTGAGGGAGAATAAAACTGAGATGTTAATAATGTAGCCATTCCGATTGGACCTGCTCCAACAATTACAATTGTATCACCAGGTTTAACTTGCCCGTTTAATACACCGATTTCAAAACCAGTTGGTAAAATATCCGAGATCATTACCGCTGCATCATCAGAAATGCCTTTAGGAATGTGGTATAACGAGTTATCAGCATGCGGAATGTGCACATATTCAGATTGCGTTCCATCGATCATATGACCTAAAATCCAACCACCATCTTCGCAATGTGCATATAAAGACTTTTTACAGTATTCACATTTACCACATACAGTTACACATGAAATGATCACTTTGTCGCCGACTTTAAAGTTGTTAACGCCAGGGCCAATCTCATCCACGATACCGATTCCTTCATGTCCTAATATTGTACCTTCTTTAACAACTGGTACGTCACCGCTTAAAATGTGTAAATCTGTACCGCAAATTGTTGTTTTTAGCAACTTAACAACTGCATCTCCAGCATTAATTATCTTTGGCTTTTCTAACTCCCGAATTTCTTTCTTACCTGGACCTGCATAAACTAGTGCTTTCATTATGATCTCTCCCTACATTAAATTTCTTAAGGTAATAATAAGTATCCGCCTCAAAAATTTATGGCTTAAAGCAATTATTACCATAACCTTTTTAAAAAATACTTTTAACTTCAAATAATAAAGCACTCCCCAAAATGGCTACAATCTCCATTCTGGGAAGTGCTCGTTTTATTTTGTGTATATAGGCGCGATACTATGTGTGTAAATTTAATATAATCTGCTCATTTGTCATTAATAATTGCTGCGGGATATCGTCTCGTTTAGAAATCAGTCCAAAATAATACAGTTTTTTAGCGTCCTCATAGGCATTGGGCTCGATGTTTACTTGTGTTGTCGTAAAATGCCCTATTAATTGTGTGAAAAAGTCCATTTCTAGAATTCTATTTGTGCTACCAAGATGGAATATTCCGTTCAGTCCGTTATCAAAAATATAATGGAGTTGGCGTGCTAATTGAACATCCAACATAAAGCTACATTGTAAATTGCTATATGGCTTGATTGGTTCATTAGCTCGGATGCTTACCTTTAATTCATTGAAGCGCGGTGAATCCTTGCCCCACATGCCTGGAATTCGAATAATCGTACACCGTTCACCTAACATTTGCGTCAACATCTTTTCACAGTTTATTTTATACTGACCATATTCAGATTTCGAAATTGGCTCATCTGTTTCACAATGGTGCTTTGATAAATCGCCATCAAATACATTGGTCGTCGAGATAAAGTAAAGGTCACTGCTATTATTTTTCATCTCGTTGGCTAACGTTTTATGAAAGTTTAACTGTTCATCAAAGTCCCCACTTAAACTTGATATAATTATATCAGGCTGAACTTCCTGTAGGATTTCAATAATACGTTGCTCGCTTAAATCTAGATGAAATTGCTTGTCTTCTGGCAAATTAATTGGGGATGAAAAATAGGTCCCATACACATCATAATTCTCACGACATTCTTCAACTACCGCCTTGCCCACTAATCCACTAGCTCCAAGAATTAATAATTTCTTCACGTTGTATCCCCCATTCCCTAAAAATTCATACACTTCCTTTAAAAAAACGTTAGTACTAATAAATAACGGCACGCCAAACTATTGCGTCCTGAATTTTTATGTATAGAATAGTTTCTACAAAACAAATAACTTCCCTTTAAATTTGGAAATTTAATTCCTTTTCTGAAACATTCTGTAGCCACGCTAAGGACTGCTTGTTAATTTGCATAATGAAAAAAGCGTATTCGTTTTTATGTCGAATACGCTCACCTTTATATCATAGACACCTTAGAACGTTGATAATCCTGCCCATTCCTGCAATCGGTATAGGAAGATTTTCCACTTTGAGTGATCCTCGTATTTCTCAAAATCTGCTGTGTAAGTGCCCTCTTCATTTGACCATAGACGCTCGTAATAAGTTGAGAACTCTTCATATAATTGATGCGTAATTGGCATTTTCACCTGCAAATTATTTTCTAAATTAAAATCGGCTAAATTACGACGCGTGAAGTTGGCCGAACCACCAATAAGAACTGCCTCCGCGCCCTTTTCAATCATCATAAATTTACTGTGATATTGCTCGCCATTCGTGTCATACCAGCGCACCTGGACTGTTTCTTCCTTCATTAATTCTGCCGCAACTTGACGGTTTGGAATACCATTTTTCTCTAGGCCAAATGCATCTTTATTCGGATCCAAAATCATTTGGATCGTTGCTCCACGTTTAGCTGCCGACTTAATCGCCTTCACTATATCCCGGTCTGAAATGTAAAACACGCCGATTTTCACCGTAGTCTCCTCATCAGCTTGTGCAAGGGCTTCTAACATCGCTACTTTAATCTTACCTTCTGTAATCAGCTTAACTTCTAATTCGCCTTCGTCCACTACATTTTTAAACGTCACATCCGACAAAGCCACACCTGAAAGTGCAGCAACTGCTTGTTCCGCTGCATAAAGCTCTGCCAAAATTCCACCTTGTAGAATAAAACCAATATTTGAATGCGCACTACTGCCATCATGTGTTAAATTAGCAGATGTTACTAATGCGCGCGATTCATTCATGATGATTTTTCGGTGATTGGCTTTAAAATTAAGTAAATCTAAATAAGAGCCTACTGACATTTTTCCACCATCGGGATTAAATGGATTTGGTAAAAATCCTTTTTCAGACGGCTGCCACCATTGTAAAAATGGGCGCCAAACACTTGAATAAATAGGATTTGAGTCACGTAATGGTTTAAGATTTGTGATAATCACCGTCACATTGTTCTTTTCGAGCTCATCAAAGTAAGTATTTTTATTTGCTCCATAAGTAATGTTTACAGCATCCGTAATGACCGTAATCGGCATTGTCGGATTACTCGCACGTTTTTCTAGCAATGCTTGTGTAAATTGCTCTGCTGATGGAGGATACATGCCCTTATCACGATCATAGTCATCATTATATAAAAAGAGATCCACCATGATGAAATCCTCAGCATCCTCAATTAATTGGAGCGCCTCTTTCATTAATGTTTGTTCCATAATGCGTTTGTCCCCTTGTTGGTACGTTACATCATATATAAATTTCACATCGTTCGTGTTATAAGTATTCCCCGCAACAGAAATACCTGTTGGTAAGCCTTTAATTCTTTGATAAATGCCTGTAATGGCTGCTGTTATTATGATAACCGCTAAAATGATTAGTGCGATTTTAAAAAACATCTTCATTTAAAGCCCCCTCATTTCATTGAAGTAATATGTATACCTTTTCTTACTTTTCATTTAATCTATGGTAAAAATAGAAATAATCCATTGAATAATCTATGTTATACTATTCAAAGTATTCTGTTTTTAATATGTTTATAAGAAAGAAGGAATTAA
The DNA here is from genome assembly GCA_045617525.1 of Solibacillus sp. Taxonomy (GTDB): domain Bacteria; phylum Bacillota; class Bacilli; order Bacillales_A; family Planococcaceae; genus JAZLIT01. The sequence goes on from JAZLIT010000193.1 coordinate 22,121, forward strand.
ATGATTCATAATGCAAGTATTGATGTAAGAAAAAAGTTATTCCCGATGTTCGAGGCAATCGATAGCACAATCATCCTTTCGTGTCTGCAAGGATATATGGGAACTGCATGGGTAGACGATGTTGAAAATCCGACTGTGGCTCAAGTTACTGTTGGCATTTTTACGTACTTTGCGGGCAATCCACATTCCCCTGTAGCTGAAGAGTTACTGCACAATTTACCAGAATTTAATTTGGTGATTGTACATACTGACGAATGGAAAAAGCGAATTGAAGCCGTTCATACTCGGACGATAGAGAAGTTCCCGCGCTACCGATTTGAAAAAAAACATACGGACTTAGATAAAAACTATCTTCAGCAATTTTTAGCGTCACTACCTGCTGGGTATGAACTGAAAAGGATCGATGAAACGTTGGTAAACGACCCTTCCTTACATGCGCTATCTGAAGACTTTGTGAGTAATTTTGCGAGCTCTCAAGATTTTCTAACGAGAGGTATTGGCTTTGCTATTTTGCATGATGGACAAGTTGTTTGCGGGGCAACGTCATTTAGCATTTATCAAGATGGCATTGAAATTGAAATTGCGACGCATCCTGATTATTTAAGAAAAGGGCTCGCTACAATTACGGCCGCCGCCTTAATTTTACATTGTTTAAATAATGACCTTTACCCAAGTTGGGACGCTGCAAATGAGGAATCACTTCATTTGGCGCAAAAGCTTGGCTATGTGCTGAAAGAAACATATGATACCTATTTTATTGAATACATAAAAATAGGGACGAAGTAATTTTTAATGAACCAGAGGCACTTTACTTTAGCGTAAGGTGCCTTTAGCGTCATGTAAGATTTGGGTTGAATTTCGCATAAATATTTACATCATGTGCTTTATTATCTTGAACCATATATTTTTTCAAAATGCCCTCTTTTTCAAAACCAAACTTATGTAAAAGTTGATTAGAAGCTTCGTTTTCAATGTAAACAACGGCGCCAATTCTAGTTAGCTGTAATTCCTTAAATCCAAATTCTACGACTGCCTTTAATGCCTCCAAACTGTAGCCTTTTCGCCAAAAATCAGGGTGAAGTTCATAGCCTACCTCTGCTCGTCGATGGGCAGATGACCACAAGTTAAAGCCAATTGTACCAATCAATCCTTGCTGAGTTCTTCGTTCAATTGCCCAGCGCATGCCTCGTTTTTCTTTATAACTAGTAGCAAATGCTTCAACTAATCTTTCTGCTTCCTCAATTCGCTCAAACGTTTTCATTCCATAAAACTGCGTTACCGCATCATTTGAAAAGTAAGAAAATATTGATTGCGCATCTTCAGGTGTAATTTCTCGCAAGATTAGTCGGTCTGTATGTAATGTAGGGAGCATTCGAGCACTACCTTTCTATCGTTTACTTTAATAGAAATCGTTCATTAAAAGCGGCATTAATCACATCAAAAATTAATGCATGATCTTCCACCACATGCTCTATTTCAGTGGGCTCCACCCAAATTCGTGCTTTCGCTTCAAATTCGCGTAAAAACGGTAAGCACTCGATCTGCTCCACACGGTACATTGCTTGATAGCCAATGAGTGGATATTTTCCACTGGGGTCAAAATTAGGATTTTCCTCATGGCTCACCTCGATGCAGCCAATATATGAAACCTCGCCGCGAATATACGCCTCTTCATACAGTTCACGATGCAATGCCTGCTCATTCGTTTCCCCTAGCTCTACATGACCACCTGGTAAAGTGAATCCTCTGCCCAATACATGACTCAAAATTACCTTGCCATCCTGTATGCAAACAGCGTGGACGCTTGTAACTTGCATGTCGCTCGTTAACGTCATTGCTGGCTTCCATGTAAGCAAGACATTGCTGTTGCCCCAGTTTACGTAAATTGTTTTCAAATGAATCACCACCTTCTTTTTAGTTAGGCAGTCCAAAGCCGAAATATCGGCCGAAATACCAAATACTAACACGAAATCCTACTAAATTTTTTAAAGATAGGGTTTTCATAATTCTATTTTAAATTAAATTGGTAATATTTACAATTACCGATTTTATCTCTCCGCATACTTTACCTACGTACACTGCCCCTCTGCCTTCTACTTTCAAAGAGGAGCTGTATAAGACTCTTATAATACGGGATAAATTCACCCGACTCGATCATTTGCAAAATTTCATCTAGGCTTGCCCATTTCACATTTTGCACTTCTTCCGGCTGTAGCGTGAGCTTATGTATGTCCACTTCACTTTCAATCAAATAAATATCATTAAATCCGTATTCACCGTTCACTGTTAAATGCGGTCGCAGCTCACTAAAATCAAGCTCGAGTCCAATTTCTTCAAAAGTCTCGCGTTGTGCTGCCATTTGACTTGTGTCGCCAAGGGTTGCACTACCCCCAACCGTAACATCCCACATATTTGACCAGCCCTGCTTAAATGGCTGTCTTTGCTGAATGAGCATTTCACCCTTAGCATTAAAAATACATACATGGACGACCATGTGATAATCCCCTGGCTCAAACTCCTCGCCACGGACCATCGTTCGACTCGTTTTGTTGCGGTTCACATCATAAACATTCCATAGTTCCACCTGAGCACCTCCAAATTATTTGCTTCACCTCTAATTATACGGAATATTCTTACACATTAATAGTTATTCCATTTCATAAAACCCTTCTCTGCAGGATACGATACTTTGCCAGTTGAGTTAGCAAATTAAAGAACGGTTTATGAAATAGTTCAATTTCCCAATATATGTTATATTTATTATGGAGGTGGATTGTATGTCTGTTGAAGAAAAAATAATAATGGCAATCGTGCTTTTAGTGTTTGTAGTAAGCGTAACGGGGTTTGCTTCATTTATTACGTTATTTACAATAGGTCCCTCATATATTCCGTTAATTATTATGCTGATGGTTGCTATTTACTGTGGTTTTCTGATGTATTTATTCGGCTTGTTGAAATATAAAAAATGGTTTTGGGGTATTGTTTCATTAGGCATCGTATTCTGCTTAATCCAACCGATTTACCAATTTTTCGATAGTAAAGTTGCAACAGTGGATGCAGAAGTAGATATTTATCAGTACATGCCGTTTACAAACTCGAATCTGATTGTAACGCTACCTGAAAAAGCACCCTTAAAGTTATCAGAACCATTACCGAAAATAGATGGTGCGACAGCGCTCTACCCGTTATATGCAGCCATTTCACAGGCTATTTATCCTGAAAAATCATATGATCCATATAATAGTGAAGTTATGGTCAATACAACACCCGATGCGTATACCAATTTATTTAATGGTGATGTAGATTTGATTTTTGTATTAACACCATCTGAACAACAGCTTAATCGTGCCAAGGTGTTAGGTGTTGAATTAGAATACATACCAATAGGCAAGGAAGCTTTTGTATTTTTCGTCAATCATAAAAACGAGGTTGAAAATTTGACGTTGCAACAAGTAAAGGACATTTATTCTGGCAAAATTACAAACTGGTCTGAACTTGGAGGTAAAAATGAAGACATTCGAGCTTTCCAACGTCCTCAAGATAGCGGTTCGCAAACAGCTTTGCAAAAATTGATGGAAGGTACACCCATCATGGAGGCACCTACAGACGATATCGTTTCGCTCATGGGTGGTATTATTAATGAAGTTGCACAGTACAAAAATTATAAAAGTGCGATTGGCTACACATTTCGCTATTTCTCCAATGAAATGGTGAAAAATGAAGAAATCAAATTACTAGAGATAAATGGGATTGCGCCAACAAAAGAGACGATTCGTAGTAATGAATACCCGATTACGCATGAGTTCTATATTGTAACTACGGCGGACCCGGATGAAAAAGTGCAACAAATTATTGATTGGGTTTTATCAGAAAAAGGACAGCAGTTAATTGAACAAGCGGGGTATATTCCGATTACTTCTAATGAATAAGTTAGGGGGCTGTCCTAAAGGCAAAAAAGCATCAGGTAGACAAATGTCTAGCTGATGCTTTTTCGATGTAAGCCTGTAAGCCGTTGCTGTCCGTCTCAGGGGATGCTTTCACGGGCACGGCTTCACTTTTCTCGGTCAGTGCTTATTATGAATTATCTGAGAACCAATATTTCTTAGAGGCGTCTACACTACAACTAGTAATTAATTGAGAGGTGTTTAAAATCGAATTATTAACAGATAGATTAATCATAATTGCGCTTTTCATCTTAATCATTCATACAATCGAAACTTTGGCCTATGCCGTACGTTTATCGGGTGCTCGTGTAAAGTTACTCGCATCTGCTTTATCTCTATTCAATGTGATGGTAATGGTTTCAAGATTAGCGAATATGATGCAACAACCATTTACAGGGAATTTAGTGGATACAGCTCCACCTGAAAATGCGTTAGGCTTTGTTGAAAGTCAGTTTCGTATACTTATTGGTGCAGCATCCATCGGTACCATAATCGGGATTATACTATTACCTACTTTTATTGCTATATTTTCACG
>JAZLIT010000194.1:0-13555 GCA_045617525.1 Solibacillus sp.
ACTATATTTTTAATATCCTTTTAATTTCTTTACTTCCTTTGTTAAGTAATTAAGCTGTTGTTGCATCTCTTGTATATCGGCACTACCATTACCGTTATTACCAGCTTGTTGTTGGGCTTCTTGTATAGCTAGAGCAGCTGCAATTGTAGCAAGCCCATCACCTAGCGTAGCAATTAAACCTGCTATAACCGCAAGAGTAGCTGCTTGACTTACTGGGTTGTTGTCCTGTGTTTCTGCATTATTTTTCTTTCGGTTATTATTTTGCATTGCTATGACCTCCAAAATATAGATGTATATATCATATGGAGTGATTAGCAATTATGAATAGGAGACTACCCAATAAGGAAATTTTCGCCCAGTCACATCTAACCAGGTATGGCTTTTTATCCAGGGGGCACATTGAATTGAAATTAACCTTAGAATAGTGATCATTAGGTTGACTTAGAAGGAATAGCGGAACTAATTGGCAGTAACTGAAAAGTCGAGAAGAAGTATCATCATATACTAAATTAGACGTGCAGTTATCAATTACAATGGTATAGTAAAAACCTTTAAATATTGGTGTTATAATATATGTAAGATTAATGGGTTCAACTTTTCAACAGTATACTACGAAATTGAGGGATTTGAATTGATTTTCCAACAAATTCTTTTACAAATACTTACAATACTACATAAAGAGCGCACTGTTTCGGCAGCTTACCACCTGCTAAGAGGGAAACGTTCAGGGCAAACAGTGCAAGATGTTGGCATGTTTAAGTTACATGCTTACTTTGGTGTGCTTCCAAAATTGCAACGTCAAAATTTTGATGATGCAATTGAATCGTTCAAAGCACAGGGGCTTATTGATGTGAATGAACAAGGATTTTATGAATTGATTGGGGAGGGGCATGTTCACAGCTCACCGTATTTGAATGGCTGGAATTACCGCGGCAATGAGCATCTATTTTTTAGCAGACTTGCGCTCGTTGTCGAAACGATTTCGCATTCAAAGGCAAATGTGAAGCATTTTGCGCCAACACAAAAAAACATTGAGGTACAGCAGTATGTACTTGCCTTTTTACGAGAACAACCATTTCGAACGGAGCAATTTCGTCAGCAATTTTATGATGAAGTTGTGGAAAGTATCTCACAGGAATATATTACCGAAGTTCAGCGCGAAATTTTAGTTGCTCGCTTAAGTGGCAACGGGGTTAGTGGATTTACGTGGCAGCAGCTAGCTGCACAATTTGAGCTCGCTGAGTTGGACATCCAATTACTTTATATTTCTGTCCTACATGGCATGCTAGATGCGATTCACAAGAAGGAACTGCCCATCCTTCAGCTGCTATCGAAAGAGATTCAAGTAACGATCCCACTTACAGACTCAGCGAATCAAACAGCTCAATTATTTAAAAAGGGCTATAATTTAGAGCAAATCTCAACAATGCGTCGTTTAAAAACAAGTACCATCGAGGATCATATTATTGAACTTGTAATGAATGACCCTAAGATGCCGTCTGATGAATTTATTGCAGTGAGCGCAATTCAAGAAATTATAGAAGCTTCTGCTGCCTATCAAACGAAAAAGTTACGTGTTTTAAAAGAGGTAATGCCACAATTTAGCTATTTTCAAATTCGCTTGGCGCTTGCAAAGGGGGAATCTGAATGACAATTAAACAGGTTTTACTAGAGAAGTTTGGCTATGATTCATTTCGCCCAGGTCAACAGGAGATTATTGAGGCGATTTTAGAAGGGCACGATGTTATCGGGCTCTTGCCGACTGGGATGGGGAAGTCACTTTGCTATCAGTTGCCTGCCTATATGATGGACGGACCGGTACTAATTATATCGCCCTTACTTTCTTTAATGCAGGATCAGGTAGATCAGCTCAAGAAATTCGGCGAAAAGCGTGTTGTTGCCTTTAATTCCTTTTTGACACAGGATCAAAAGCAGTACGCACTTCATTTTTTGCATGAGTATCGATTTATTTTTGCTTCACCTGAAATGCTGGCGCAACCGAATTTGCAGGAGCGCTTTCGAGAAATAGATTTTTCGATGATTGTTGTGGACGAAGCGCATTGTATTTCACAATGGGGTTTTGACTTTCGCCCAGATTATTTACGCTTGAAGGATTTTATTCAGTCCATTCGTCGCGTGCCGATTTTAGCATTAACAGCAACGGCTACAGATGAGGTACTTAATGATATTGAAGCGTATTTAAGCATGGATAACCCTTTTAAATACATTCATTCGATCGACCGTCCGAATATTAAACTAGTAAAAAAAGAATTTCCACGTCGAAATGATAAAAAGCAGTGGATTGTTGAGCACCTGGAAACAACGGCTGGCCCTGGTATTGTTTATATGCAATCGAGGAACAGAGCAAATGAGCTTGCTAAAGAACTCGCACACAATGGACTAGCTGTAGCTGCCTATCATGGTGGTATGGAAAACGAAGACCGCCAATTCATACAGCAGCAATTTATAAATGGGAACCTCGATTGGATTATTGCCACAAACGCATTTGGCATGGGTGTACATAAAAATGATATTCGACAAGTTGTACATGAAACGATGCCGGGAAACATTGCGAATTATATGCAGGAAATTGGCCGTGCTGGGCGTGATGGGGAATTGGCCGTTGCGACGCTATTATATGCACCGGGTGATGAAGAGACGGCATTATTTATAGCAACTGAGGATGTCCCGAATGAGCAACAGCTAGTAGGGATGTTAGCCGTTAATTTGCCGAAATACAATGCAGAAATCCATTTTAAAGAATATCGTATTTCGGAGACGATTTTTAGAGTGCTAAATTATTGGCTTTCAGTAGAAAATCAGGAGCAAGTAAAGTTACGTCTTCAACAAATTCGACAAAAAAAGCTTCAGCAAGTAAATGAAATGGCCTCCCTAGTTCAAATGGAAGGCTGCATCCGTAAACAAAAATTAGCTTATTTTGGGCAAATTTTAACGGAAGTGCATGAGCAGTGCTGTAGTAATTGTAGATTAAATGAGGAGCTTCTTTGGATGCCGAGGCAAATCCGTTATGAAGAAGTTAAGCGTGAAACTTGGATGGAAAAACTTCAAATTTTGATAAAATAAATCCATTTTATGTACATTTCACTTCAATCTTACAAACTTCGCTAACTATCATTTACATTTACACTAATATTCGGCATAATATAAGCATTGAATGAGATTGTTGGAGGAATGCCCTATGAGTAATGATAAAGACTATCGAAATAAAATAGAAGAGCATCGTCAAGAAGTAGAAATGGAAGATGTTGCTACACGACGTACGCGTTCACGTCGCAATAATATACAAAAGAAAAAGCAGAGAAATCCGCTAATTAAAATTTTAGTATTTGTATTTATTTGTATCCCGCTATTATTTTTAGCCTATTTTTGGTTGATCTATAAGCCAGAGCCAGCAATATCAAACGCTGATAGTGCAAATACAGCTGTTCAAATTGAAAAAAATGAACCTGTTTCTTCCGGTGCCACAGATGAAGACAAAGAAGAAGAAAAAGATAAAGATAATGAAGAAGATGCAAGTACTAATAATGGGCAAGAAAACGATTCAGCTGCTACAGAACCAGATGTAGATGTTAGTGAAGAAGACAAGGCTGCAATTGCACAGCAAGCTGAAGAAGCTGCGAAAAAGCTAAAAGAGGCTGAAGAGAAGAAAAAGGCTGAAGCTGCGCAGGCAAACCAAACAGATAGTGCGAATACACATGTCGTACAATCGAGTAGTGATACACTCTATAGTATTGCGGTAAAATACTATAAAGATCCTAAAATGGTAGATAAAATTAAACAGGCTAATAATCTGAAGTCAGATAGCATAATGTTAGGACAAACGTTAATTTTACCTTAAATTGAATTGAATTAGAAAGAGGCGTCCTTTCAATAGGTACGTCTTTTTCTTTTAGAAAGAGGGTTGTTTCATGGAAATAGGGCTTTTCCTTGCCATTCTATTACTTTTATTCCTAGTATTTATGGTGCGTCAGGCGTTTGAAAATAATATTCGTCAGCATGAAATTGTCCGCGAAGGTATAAATGAAGAGTTTAAAGTCTTTTTTATTTCGGATGTTCATAATCGATGGATTGATGAAAAGATGCTGGCAACTTTAAATAAGATAGATGTAATTATTATTGGTGGAGATTTTGTGGATAAACGTACAAGTGAAATGAAAATTGAAGGGAATTTGAAGCGCCTTCAAGCAATTGCACCGATTTTTTTTGTGTGGGGAAACAATGACCGAGAAATAGATGAAAAGAAATTGACGCAGTTGTTTCAAAAATATGAAGTAACTGTGCTCTGTAATAATTCTATAAAGCTTTCAAACATGGAAAATCCAGTTCGTCTTTGTGCAGTGGATTTTCATTGCAAGGAAAGTAATATTAAAAGCGCAATTGAAGAAGTTGAAGAGCAAGATTCGGTGTTGTTTATTGCCCATAATCCACAAATTTTCTCGAAGGTACGTGACGAGTTAAAACCTGCGTTACTTATGGGTGGGCATTTGCATGGGGGCCAAATTCGATTCGGTCGCTTAGGTATGTACATGAATGGTTCATTTAAAGAGCGTAAGGGTATCCCTACTTTAATTAGTAATGGCTATGGTACGACGTTTATTCCGCTTCGTTTCGGTGCAAAACCCGAATGTCATGTAATTCACATACGATTTGGAAAAAACTGAAAATTGTAGAAAATTTGGTTTAAATAGTGTAAACTATTAAGATTATCGGATTAGATTTGAGGCGATTACGTATGAAGGCATTTGTCATAAGTGATATTCATGGCATGTATAAGTCATTTGAAGAGATTTTAATGTATTGGAATGAAGAAGATCTTCTTGTGTTACTAGGAGATTTAATTGATCGTGGCGAGCATTCCTTGCAGGTGGTTCAAAAAGCAATGCAATTACAGCAACAATTTCCCGGGAAAGTAATTTACTTGAAAGGGAATCATGAGGATATGCTTTTACAATGTTTAGCGGATTCGCAAAACCGAAGTGAGCGTTATTTAAATAATGGTGGGCTAGCAACAATCCAATCCTTTATTCAAACGGATCAGGTGCATGTTGATCAATTGGAGGAACTGTTAGCAGTTGTTCGAACTAACTGTGAAGTTGAATTGCAATTTTTAGAGCGTGGATTACTTTATTATGAATTTGGAAGCGTGTTATTTACACATGCTGGATTTAATAGTGAGTTAGAAAATTGGCGTGAAACGGATGACAAGGATTTTATTTGGATTCGAAAGCATTATGAGTTAGAAAATAAGTCAGGCTTAATTAATCTATTTGGACACACTCCAGTAAGGTATATTAATGAGAAAGACGACATTTGGATTAGCCCGTGTGGTCGTTATATCGATATCGATGGAGCTTGTGTATTTGGTGGGCAGCTGAATGCACTTTTAATTTCAGGTGAAGGGGAAATACTTCAAACGTATAAAGTTCTGTCATCACCCGCTCAAAGTAGCTAATAGCATTGCAAGGGAGTTACATAATAGTAACAGAATTAAAAATGCTACTCAGGTAAGGATGAGTAGCATTTGTTAATCAAAAGAATGTTACGCTTTATTGGATATTTTTTTCTTTGCTAAAGATGGAAGTGAAATAATGGCAATGAATATTACGATTGCAATGATGTAAGCTGCTGTTTCGATTGTTGTACCTGGATTTGCTTTTGCAATTCCAACAATTGCCCACACAAATACAATCGCGAAATAAGGATCATCGGAAATATAGCGGCCTGCTACGGCAATTACTGCTGCAACAACAATTAAAAGGATTGTACCTGTTACTTCATCAATACCAAGTGAAATTTCGTGGAATTGTAATGTGTAACTGATACTAGCAATGGTTGCAACACTAATCCACCCTAAGTAGAAAGAAAATGGTAATCTTCCCCTGAAGCGACTGTCACCGATTGGGTAGCGTAGATAAATTAGGATTAATACAACGAGTAAAACGATAATGATAATTGAAGATAAGATGAATTTTTCATAATGAAATGAGAATAGCCAGCCTGCATTTAACAGGCAGCTTAAGGCAAACAAATAGCTGATTTTCATAGGTGTTGCTTCAGACGTTTCGCGTTTTAAAAATGAAATGATAATCCAAATCGCTAATAAAAAATAGATGAGTCCCCAAATTGAGAATACATATCCTGCTGGAGTAAATAAAACATTTAACTGATCTGATATTTCCCCAGTGGTTTTCCCGTTAATTGGAAGTGCATTTGCAAGATAGTTAACGATGATCGTAATTAAAAACGAAATAAACATTATAAGCCATGTTTTCGTTTGAATAGCCTCCCATAGCTAATTTTCTTTTGTACACTATGCATCTATTATTAGCTTAAATAGTGTAAAGATGTGATGTCACTAAAAAAACAGGTAAGAAAACAAGTGGTTATGGAACTTTTGATGAATAATATTCGTTTCCATGTATAAGAAACCATTTCTTTTTTTAAAGACTAGCGTTATACTTCATAAAGTATGCGAATATAGTTAAAAAGAGTACCCAAATCAATTATTAAATGAAAAAAGAGGAATCAATATGGAAGAGATTATTTTACTCGTAAAGTACATGATTATTGGTCTTGTGCAAGGTTTTACTGAACCGATACCGGTATCATCAAGTGGTCATGTCATGATCGCATCTGAAATTTTAGGAATGGGTGAGCAAGGCTTCACGTTTGCGATTTTGACGAACACGGCTTCGCTTTTCGCAATTCTATTTATTTATCGTAAAGATATTCAACGATTATTAGTCGGTTTCTTCAAATATATTGCCACGAAGGATAAGCGATATGCTGCAGATTTCCGCTTCTGTATTTACATTATTATCGGGTCAATCCCAGCTGGTGTATTAGGTATTTTGCTAAGTGATGTCATCGCAGAAAGCGTAAGCATGACGACGATTGCAATTATGCTGTTTGTGACGGGAATTGCATTATGGCTGATTCGTAATATGAAGGGTAAAAAAGATGATGCTAAGATGACGAAAAAAGATGCAATTATTATTGGATTTGGTCAGGCAGTTGCCTTAACACCAGGAATTAGCCGTTCTGGTGCAACAATTATTACGGCTATTGCACGAGGGCTTAAGCAAGAAACAGCAATGCGCTTTTCATTCATGCTTTATATTCCTGTAAGTTTAGGTGGGATTGTATTAGGGGTTACGGACTTCTTAAATGAATCGGATAAAGCATCATTAGCCTTACCATATACAGTGACGTTTATTTCGACTTTAATTATGACGTATTTTGCAATGCGCTGGTTTATGGGCATTATGAAGCACGGTAAACTACATTACTTCACATACTACTGTTTCTTAGTAGGGATACTGTTATTGATTTTCTTTTAAGATGTAAACTAGAAAAAGCACTCACGTAATGTGAGTGCTTTTTCTAGTTTACAATTAAATCAACAATGAAATCGTTAATTCCATTCCGGGACGGACGCTTTCTCCGGGCACGGCTCCAGCTAACTAATCGTCTACTACTGCGGCAGTAGACGATTAGTTCTTCTTCACATGCTGTTCTCGGTGGAGTCGCGGTCCCTCCATTTCAATCAAAAAGGGGTGAGATTCTAAATCTTGCGCCATTTTGTCAATAATCTGAAGCACTCACGTAATATGAGTGTTTTTTTTCGCATAATTACTAAAAATCATCAATAGGATATACTCAATGGAATATTAGTATAACTTATATATGACAAATATAACTTAATAATTTGCGTTTTCTTAATTAAAGGTGTAATTTTCTTGTTAAAGTATAACGATATTCTGTTGACAATCTTATTTGTATAGCCTATATTCTGTGTAACCGATTACACATTAGAAGGCATAGAAATGTAACCGATTACATATTATTCTGAAAAATTAGGAGGTTTGAGATGGTTACTATTAAGGATGTAGCAAAATCTGCGGATCTTTCTGTTGCAACTGTTTCACGATTTCTTAATCAGAAGGGTTATGTAAGCGAAGAGGCAAAATTGAAAATTGAGCAAGCGATATTTACGCTTAATTATAAGCCTAATCAAATTGCACGATCATTAAGTACGAAACAATCAAATTTAATTGGCTTAATTGTTCCGGATATTAAAAATCCATATTTCCCTGAACTTGCACGAGCAATTGAAGATACGGCGCTGCAATTTGATTATACAGTCGTTCTTTGTAATGCAGATGAAAGTATGGAAAAGGAATTACTTTATATAGAACGTTTAACACAAAAATATGTCGCGGGCTTAATCGTAACGACGAATTTATTGGATGTCAGTCATTATAGAAAAATAGACATTCCCGTTGTCGCACTTGACCGAATGATTGATATTTCGATTCCAACTGTTGCAACAGATAATTTTGAAGGGGCGAAAATTGGTACTGAGTATTTAATTCAGTGTGGAGCTAAAAAATTAGTGTGCTTACGTGGTCCATCTGGATTAAAGCCTGCAGACGACCGTTTAGCGGGTTTTTTAGCGGCAATACAGGATAAAAAAGAGATAACTTATCATATTGTGGAAGCAGGGTTTGATTTTCATGCTTCTGCTAAAGCGGTAGAGAAAATTTTACAGGAACAGCCTGATATTGACGGATTATTCGCAAGTAATGACACAGCGGCAATTGCAGCTTTAAAAATTGCACATAAGTTAGATAAGGTTGTTCCTGAAACGTTCCAAATTGTAGGATTTGATGGAATTGAAATGGGTACAATGGTATCACCGGAGCTAACGACTGTCGCACAAGATATTTATCAAATGGGTACAATTGCAACGAAAATGCTAATCGATCAAATTGAAGGCAAACAAATAGAAAATCGTAACTTTAACGTAGCCGCACAATTAATTGTGCGTGGCACGACTAGAAAGGAATCGTCAATATGATTACAGTCATAGGTAGTATCAATATGGATTTAGTGGTTCAAATGAATGTTTTTCCAAAGCAAGGAGAAACTGTTTTGGGTGAATTGTTTACAACGATTCCCGGAGGCAAAGGCGCAAACCAAGCAGTAGCGGCAGCTCGTCTCGGAAGCCATGTGCAGATGGTGGGAGCAGTTGGCGATGACGGTTTTGGTAAACAATTACGTGCCAATCTTAATGAAGAAAATATAAACACAAGAAATGTAGCGACAACAAGTACAGCTACAGGTGTTGCCAATATATTATTACATGAAAATGACAATCGAATTGTAGTTGTACCTGGTGCTAATTTTGAGGTAACACCAGCAGTTGTTGAACAAGCGAAGGCGATCATTCAAGAAAGTGATCTTGTGATTTTACAACTTGAAATTCCAGTAGATACAACTGAATTTACGTTACAGCTTTGCCAACAACTTCAGGTGCCTGTGTTATTTAATCCAGCGCCTGCAGCAAACTTCAACATCGAGTGGATGCCCTTTATTAAATACTTAACGCCAAATGAAACAGAATGCGAATACTTATTTGGTGAAAACATAGAAGCTGCATTAGAAAAATACCCAAATCAGCTAATCGTTACACTGGGAGCGGATGGAGCAAGATTTTTTGATGGTGAAAAACATATTCATGTAAAAGGCTATAAAACAGCTGCAGTAGATACGACAGGTGCAGGCGATACGTTCAATGGCGCGTTTGCCCACGCAATTACAGAAGGCCAATCAATTGAAGAAGCCGTTTATTTTGCGAATATCGCGGGATCACTATCAGTCGAGCAATTTGGTGCGCAAGGTGGCATGCCAAAGCTAGAGGAAGTACTTGCAAGAAAAGAGGAAATACGATGAAAAAACAAGGCATTTTAAATCGTGAGCTTGCAGGAATTTTTGCAAGACTCGGTCATACGGATCAAATCGTAATCGCGGACTGCGGATTACCGATTCCAGATGGTGTAACATGCATCGATTTAGCATACAAATTAGGCGAGCCTAGTTTTTTAACGATTTTAGATGTCGTGTTAAAGGATTTAAAAGTAGAAAAGGCGATTGCTGCAGAAGAAATAAAGCAAGCTAATGAGCCAGTGTCAGCTGCGATTACAGCAGAGTTTGACACGTTATCATATGTATCTCATGAACAATTTAAAGAACTGACAAAACAAGCAAAAGTAATTATTCGTACGGGTGAAATTACACCGTATGCAAATATTATTTTGCAAAGTGGCGTAATCTTCTAGGGGCGGTGAACTAAATGATTGAAATGACGGGAATAACAAAGGCCTTCAGTGGAAATGTCGTGCTACGTGACGTGCAATTTTCAGTAGCTGATGGTGAAATTCATGCGCTAATGGGTGAAAATGGCGCTGGGAAATCGACAATGATGAAGATCTTAACAGGAATTTACACGCGTGATGCGGGCGAGGTAAAAGTTGACGGCAAACCAGTTATTTTTAATTCACCGAAGGAAGCAGAAGAATTAGGGATTGCTGTAATTCACCAAGAGTTAAATATTTTGCCTCATCTTTCTGTTGCTGAAAATTTATTTTTAGGGAAAGAAAAAACAATAGGGCGTACAGGCATTTTAAGAACGCGCCAAATGAATAAAGAGGCAACTGACATTTTAAAAAGATTAGGTCTTGATTTAGATGTGCGCCAGCCTGCTGGAAACTTATCAGTTGGGAAGCAGCAAATCATCGAGATTGCAAAGGCCATTAATAGTAATGCTAAGTATATTGTAATGGACGAGCCTACAGCTGCATTAACAGATCGTGAAATTTCAACACTTTTCACAACAATACGTGAGCTCAAGGCAAAAGGCATTTCATTCGTGTATATTTCACATCGTATGGAAGAGATTTTTGCAATATGTGACCGTATTACGATTTTACGTGATGGAGAATATGTTGGAGTTCGCACAATTAAGGACACAACATTTGATGAAATTGTGCAAATGATGGTTGGTCGTGAGCTTGGGGAGCGATTCCCAGCGCGCCAATCAGAGATCGGAGACGTTCAGTTAGAAGTCCAGGGCTTAACTTGCACGGACGTTTGCTCGGATGTTAGCTTTACTGTGCGCAAAGGCGAGGTTGTTGCCGTTGCGGGATTAATGGGTGCAGGCCGTACTGAAGTGGCACAAACGATTTTTGGTTATCGTAAGAAAACAAAAGGTGATATTTTAATCGGGGGTAAAAAAGTTTCGATTAAAAACCCAATTCAAGCGATGCAACAAGGGATTGCATTTGTGACAGAAGACCGTAAAACAGAGGGGCTCGTGCTCGATTTTACAATTAAAGAAAATATGATGATGACGAATCTTGATACGATTTCGAAGAGCGGCATTATCCAAGCAAAGCGCGAAACAGAAATTGCACAAGATTATATTGAGCAGTTGAAAATTCGTTGTGCAAGTAGTTCACAGAGCGTGAAATCACTAAGTGGTGGTAACCAACAAAAGGTAGTTATCGCAAAATGGTTAGGCACTAAGCCGAGTCTTTTAATCTTAGATGAGCCAACACGCGGTGTAGATATTGGCGCAAAAAAGGAAATTTATTCTATCGTAAATAAATTAGCGGAGCAGGGTGTAGCCATCTTAATGATTTCCTCAGAACTTCCAGAGGTAATTGGAATGGCAGATCGCGTAATGGTCATGCATGAAGGTAAGCAAACAGCGATGCTTTCAAAGGATCAAGTAACGCAAGAGATGATTATGCACTATGCAACAGGAGGAGAAAAAGGTGTTCAAATCTAACACAAAGGCAGTTCTTACAAAACTAGGTCCACTTTTAGGGCTACTATTAATCGTTGTCATTATTACGATGTTAAATCCAAGCTTTATGACGACGTCAAATATTTTAAATGTATTACGTCAAGTATCAATTAGTGCGTTAATCGCATTCGGTATGACATTTATTATTTTAACGGGCGGAATCGATTTATCTGTCGGCTCAACACTAGCGTTGACGGGTGCAGTTGCAGCGACAATGCTTGCAAGCGGCATGGATCCAATTTTAACAATATGTATTGCATTGCTATTAGGTGCAATACTAGGTGCAGTGAACGGAATTATTATTGCAAAAGGTAAGGTTGCGCCATTTATCGCAACATTAGCTACGATGACAATTTATCGAGGCTTAACGCTTGTTTATACTGAAGGTCGACCGGTTTCAGGCTTGGGTGACTCAGTATCATTCCAAATGCTTGGTAAGGGCTATTTCTTTGGCATTCCAGTTCCAGTTGTAACGACTGCTCTTGCGTTTGCTGTTTTATATTTCATTTTACACAAAACGACTTTCGGGCGTCGTGTTTATGCAGTCGGTGGTAACGAAGATGCATCACGTCTTTCAGGTATTAATGTAGATCGCATTAAAATTGCGGTGTACTCTCTAACAGGGATGTTAGCAGCATTGTCTGCACTTATTTTAACATCTCGTTTAAACTCTGCTCAGCCAACAGCCGGTACATCATACGAGCTAGATGCAATTGCAGCTGTAGTATTAGGTGGTACAAGCTTAACGGGTGGTAAAGGCTGGATCTTCGGTACGTTAGTTGGTGCGCTAATTATTGGTGTTCTAAATAACGGGCTGAACTTAATCGGGGTATCCTCATTCTTCCAACAAGTTGTGAAGGGTGCTGTTATACTATTTGCGGTACTCCTTGACCGTAAAAAAACTACTTAGGAAAGAGGGATTACATGAAAAAAGTCACATTATTGATGTTAACTATGGTTCTTACTCTTGTATTAGCAGCATGTTCTTTAGATAATGGAACTTCAACTAAAACGAAAGAAAAGAATAGCGATTCAATTACAATCGGTTTATCTGTTTCGACATTAAACAATCCATTCTTCGTGACGTTAAGTGAAGGTGCGAAAGCAAAAGCAAGCGAATTAGATGCAGCAATTACTGTCGTTGATGCGCAAGATAATGCTTCAAAACAAGCATCTGACGTTGAAGATTTAATCCAACAAAAAGTAGATTTAATTTTAATCAATCCTGTAGATTCAGCTGCAGTAGCTTCTTCAGTTGAGTCGGCAAATGCAGCTGGTATCCCAGTTATTACGGTTGACCGTTCTGCTGATGGTGGTGAAGTAGTTTCACACATCGCTTCTGATAATACTGCCGGTGGTAAATTAGCTGGTGAATATTTACTAGAATTAGTTGGCGAAGGTGCTAAAATAGTTGAACTTGAAGGTGTTGCTGGTTCTTCAGCTGCACGTGACCGTGGAGATGGATTCAATCAAGCTATCGCAGGTAAGGCAGACGTTGTTGCAAAACAAACGGCAAACTTTAACCGCGCTGAAGGCTTAACGGTAATGGAAAATATTTTACAAGCAAATCCAGATGTTGTTGCTGTATTTGCACACAATGATGAAATGGCATTAGGTGCTCTTGAAGCAATTAGTGCTACTGGTAAAGATATTAAAGTTATTGGTTTTGACGCTACAGATGATGCTGTAGCAGCCGTAAAAGCTGGTACGCTTTCTGCAACTGTAGCTCAAAAGCCAGAAATTATTGGTTCTAAAGCTATCGAGACAGCAATTAAGCATTTAAATGGTGAGACTGTGGAAGAGAATGTTCCCGTTGAGCTTGAGTTAATTAAATAATTTTGCGAAGAGACCTCCAAACAGTCGGCTGTTTGGAGGTTTTTTGCG